>CAMJWQ010000109.1 GCA_946409475.1 uncultured Lachnospiraceae bacterium | reverse complement strand
TTATTAATTTATATACCGCGTTTATACTATCTAAATTAAATTCGCTGTTTGCAAAGCATGATAAATAGCTGGTCGTCAGCTCCACTTAAAAATAAAACGACAGAAAAAATGCCGTATTTTGGGCATTTCTTCTGTCTGATTTTAAAATCTCTAAATTGCGACTAAAACTAAATGTAATAACAAATACCAGTAAATGCAAATAAAAAATGACCCACCGGAAAAATGATTACGAAACAGAAAATCTCCATCAAACTATTTGTCATTGTTGAAGAATATGTCACTCCTGAATTCCGTAATCTCAAAATAGGACAACGAGTGCATGCTGCTTTCTCGGATGGAATAAATACCATATTTTTCCTTTGCGAATATATACTATGGCATCATGGGTACGCCGGCCGGTATCAGAATTCTAAGCTCGAACCAGTGATTTTGGATATCTGCCGTTACGGAGCCGCCGTATTTCTTAACCGTGCTTTGGATACTTTTCAGTCCAAACCCATGGATCTGCCTATCCTTCTTAATCGTCACCGGCAGCCCATTTTCAAAGACCAGATCCTTATCACAATAATTTCCCACACATATACTTAAAAAATTTTTTTGTTTTGTTACCGATAGATGTATCAGTCTCTTTTCCTTATTATCCAGCTTTTCTACGCTTTCGATAGCATTATCCAGTATGTTTCCAAAAAGTGCGCTGACATCCATATCATTCATAAAATCCAGTGCTTTCCCATTCAGTACACCGGTCAGACTGATTCCTTTATTCTGGCAATACAGGCTCTTACTTGTTAACACCACATCCAGGACTTTGTTTCCGGTTTTATTCTGTGCCTCATAGATCTTAATCTCCCGCTCCATCTGCTCCAGGTATTCCGTTGACTTTTGTGTCCCGGCTTCTGCCTTGAGTAATGTTATCTGATGCTTTAAATCATGGTATTTTTGATTGATGATGTCAATGCTCTCCTGGGATAGCTGGTAATTCCTGTATTGCAAATTAAGAATATTTTGCAGAGTGTCGACCTCGAACTTCATCTGCAATTCTTTTTTTAAAATATGATAGGCATACAGCACCGCAACTCCGCTTAAATCCACCAGTGTACGGATGATAAAAATTTCTGAGTTAAACTGGCTGCTAAAGGGCGTAAATTTATACACATAGCTCAAATTACTGATTAAAAATACCGCCACCGTAATAATTATCACAGTTAGCAGCTCCCGCTTTGTAATCTGGATGTCCTTCTCCTTTTGAATACGACACTCCAGCCAGTAAAAAATTCCGAATACTATCGGATAGATTCCCAACAGAAACAGCATACCCGACAGAACTCCCATACCAAGGTGAAAGCTCCGTACCGCATAATAATATAACTGCCATCCAAAGGATGCCGTAAATTCTCCTGTGATGAACGCCCGGGCACAATAATAGCCTGCATTTGATAAGGAAAAATCACAGCAGCTATAAATATATACCAGAATCATACTAATATCCACCAGCATACAGGGCATAAAAAAAACCTGGGCTATCCCATCCGTTAACTCCATAAAAATGACAATCATGGCTAAAAAAGCTCCGTGCAGAACACAGAGCCTCCATCCATGAAACCTTCTCCGGCTCGTATAAACTACCAAAACTGCTCCAAGCCAATAGGCTATTGCATAAAAATATCCCGGCGTATTTACAATATCCAAAGAATTCATTTCCCCGCCTCATTAATATAATTATTCAGAGCATCCAGCATAGCCTTCTTACGGCTTCTGCTTACCTTAATCTTCTCATCTGCCACAATGCATCACCATTCCGAAAATTATCCACATGCTCCAGGTTCACAAGATAGCATCGGTTACAACGAAAAAAATTATGGTTTTCCAAAATTTTCTGAGCATCCCGCATAACCCCTCTGGTAATACAGTTTTCAGCAGTTGTGTGATATATCAAATCATGATCCCTGACCTCCACGTAGCAGATTTTGGAAATATCCAGCTTCTGCATGCCGCCTTTGACTGAAATCGTCAAATATTTCTTCGTTCTGTATTTCAGCCTGGCCAAAGCACGATCCATACTCTTTGAAAAAACGAAATAGGACACCGGCTTTAGGATATAATCCAGTGCATCTACCTCATATCCCTTAATGGCATACTGGGGCATATTCGTGATAAAAATAATAATAACCGCCGAATCTGCTTTCCGAATTTTTCTCGCAGCCTTCATCCCATTCATAAAAGCCATTTCCACATCCATTAAAATAATATCAAAATTTGCCCCGTAGCCAGTGACAATATCCTCTCCGTCGGGAAATACCATCACATGGATTCCTTCTCTGCTTTCTCTTTCATAACGCTTTAAATGCTCCGTCAGCTCTGCCACACAGCTCGCATCATCTTCAACCAGTGCAACCCGAATCATACCTTCACCCTCCCGTATCATTCTAAATGCTGCCTACTGACAGCTCTTAGTATACCATTTATCCCAAGTCAAAACAATATACAACGCTGCCTGAAAATTGCCTACGTTACCGCTCCCCGGCGAACCTGAAAACACCGCAAACGAGTAATCTCGTCTGCGGTAGTAAGATAAACCGGGCAGCCATTGATAAGGTGCCTTAACCCCGCCTTTATCGATGAATATACATTTTAACAGCCTCCGCTTATTCTTTCACTATCCTGAAAAAGGAAGCTATGATGTTGAAGATGACTGCCATCAGGCAGCCGCCTATTCCCACAATGGCACTGGTAAGGTCGGACATGGTCTGTTCATTATTTTGAAATGTTATAATACTGGCAATGCTGTCAACGCGAATGCTGATAAAGGTTACAAGGGCAATGACCAGACACACCCCCGTAATAACAGGCAGGATATCCAGATAAATATTAGATCCCAAAAGCTCACTGCCAATGATAAGAGCAATACACAATATAATTGCTATTACAGTAAGGGCAATAAGCCCGCCGTTAACACCATAGCTTTGAAAATAAGATGTACTGCAGTTTATAAGATAAAAAACAATACTTACAATAGCAAAAATCAACGTAATTAAGGCCAAATAAAATCCGGCAGCCTGTTTTTTTAAGAACTCCATCCTGTTACCTCCTTACTCTTTCTTTTTCATACCGGCACTTTTGAAATACATAGCTATTGCACCAAGAGAAAGAATAGCAAATATAATCTGCAGAGCCGTAAGCATATTATCATACCATGTTCTTACATCAACAATACGGGTAGTTTCATTATAGCCATCCAAGGCATTGGAATTTGCCAATGCATAATTCTGCCAAAGCATACAGTTTTTAAGATCCTGCATCATGACTGCATCTCTGCTTACATTTTCCACCGTCCAATATGACCATTTTTCACTCACTGCAGCCATATCATTTTCTCCGGTATTACATGTCATGGTAACACCACAGTGTACGGCTTCCTTTAGTACCGCGTAAATTGCATCCGTAATAAAGTCTTCCGATATCAGTCCTTTAAATCCCCATTCACCCCTTAAAATATTCTTAAGCAGGCCGTAATGTGCATTACCGGCAGTACAGCCGATACGGTTAAATGTAGTCATAACACCAAGTGCTCCCGCATCCTCTATGCTTGCCCGCATTCCTCTAAGCTCATTTTCACGTGCCTTCTGCTCCGTCATGAATACACTGATACCGGAGCGGTTGATTTCCGTATCGTTGAATGCAAGATGCTTAGGAGCAATAATACAACCATATTTCCTGCCTGCTGCTATATATTCGGCTGCCTGATAAGCAGTCAGAACGGCATCCTCTGAATAATATTCATGATTTCTTGCATTATAAGGCACCCGGTGCAGATTTACTCCTGCTCCCCATAAAATGGTCAGATTGGACCATAGTGAATAATTTCCTACCAATGTTCCATATGCAGCCGCCATCTCTTTACTGAAGGTTTGTGCGATAACCGTTTCATTGCACATGGTTCCAAATTTGTAACTTAAATTTTTACCGTTTTCATCCACCGCACAGGGATCCCCGGACGAGGTATCCGTATTGGCATATTGTCCAAGCGGATAGGAATAAATCCCATTGGGTCCATCGTTCTGGATCGTTTCGGGAGAGACTATGGATTCAATTGCCTTGGTACTCGTTCCGCCAAAGCCCGTTCTGATCATACATTCTTCCAGAGTGATCTGATCCAGCAGGCTCATCCAGCGGGAATCCTCTATATCCGTAACTCCCTTTAAGTCGGCAAGCGTGAGGCCATTATCAGCGCCAAAGGTCACGGAAGAGGGATCTCCCTGTTCCTTGATCTGCACGATATCATTCCGGAGTACATCAAGCATTTCATCCGTAGCAGTAAGATCTTTATATGTCTTTGGCCAGGTTTCCTTCCAGTTGCTTCTGGATAAATAGGTCACGGTATCCGGCATGTAATAATTAAGGTCGGCATCCTCCAGCTGATTTTCAACCGCAGTTCCATTTTCTGTGTATGCAAATGTTGTGGCGTCAAAGCTGTTTAAACTCCATGTCTTTACGTTTTCGTGATTCCCCTCCTCTGTCATTCCGTCTGCTGCGGTTTTCCCCTGTGCAGCAAGGACATTATTCACTGCCTCATGTGAACCGTTACCTATGGTAAAATAATAAGTACCTTCATCCAGTATGTAATTACCCTTTGTTCCCGCCGCATTAGCACAGGTGCTGTCCCAGCTTGCCATATTCTGCGCGTCGGCCGTGACAGCTACCGTCACAGATTTCCCCGGTTCTATAATGTCGGTCTTTTCATAATCCAAGAGCTGAATGGATGATTTCTCTACAAGATTCTCTTTATCATATTCGGTATAGGGAAGTGAGACGTAAAGTTCGACCACATCCTTACCTGCGGCATTTCCGGTATTCGTAACCGTAACAGAGGCAGTGACCGTCCCGGAATCCAGATCTACCTCCAGACTGTCTAATGTTTGTGAAAATGTGGTATAAGATAATCCATAGCCAAACGGATAGGAAACTTCATTTTCATATGACCATGCTCCTGATATGGAGCTTCCTGCCGTATCAGATGCATTTCCCTGTCCAAGTACACAATCTGCATATCGGGTTTCATAATATTTATAACCCGTATAAATACTTTCTGCTTCTACCAATGCCGAATTAATGGAATATTCCGAATCTGCATTGGTGTATTCGTAATTTCCATAATTCTGTGCGGCCGGAGAATTTGCATTGACTACCGCATAGGTATCTGCCAGACGTCCGGAAGGATTTACGTCTCCTGTCAGGATATCTGCCACACCATAAAAACCATATCCGCCCGGAAGTCCGGCTTCAAGAATCGCATCGACTCCTTCGTTATTCTTTATTTCATCAATTTCCATTGCACTGGCATTATTTAGGAGTACAATGACCTTTCCGTTATTGGATTCCTTTGCAGCAACTGCGGCATTAATAATATCCCTTTCCGTGTCGGAAAGGCCGAGGGGATCTGTCTGGTTCAAATTCTGTTCCGGGTCCACGCCTTCTGTTCCCGGCATATAATTACGGTTCTCCCCGGCAACACGGGCAATGGTCACAATCATGACATTATAATCCTTCATACTTTCCTTCCAGTCTTCATCCATACCGTAAAGACTTTCCTGTGAAGGTTCCATACTGGTGAAATATCCGGTCGTAGAGGGAGCTACGGCCCGATAATAATCACTCGTCCCACCCCAGGAGCTGACAGTAGACTTATAGGATTCTTTCAGATTTTCATACATTGTCTGAATAGACGGATTGATTTCAAATCCTTTTGCGGTAAACGCCTCTACCATATCGACCGTATCCGCATCGGTTCCGGTATTCTCTGTCAGTGAGCTTCCCATGTCACCTCCCTGTACAGGATAGTAGCTGCTGAAACCGAGCAGCGAAATTTTTCGGGTTTCGTTTTCAGAAAGCGGAAGGGCCCCATTATTTTTTAGAAGTACCGTTCCCTCTTCACTCATTCTCTCTCCAAGGGCTTCAACGGCCTCCAGGAGCTCTGCCGTACTTGTATAATCAGATTTGTAAGAATATAAATCTCCCGCATCCCGGGATTCATCCGTAACAATTCTTGTACTCTGTGTACCGAGAAATTTATCAATATCGGTACGAAAACTGCCGATGATCAATGAAGCAGCCAGTACAAGCGTGAATAACGATGTTGAAACGGTCGTTAGGCCACGCCACAAACGACGTTTTCTTGCGCCATTTTTTTCTTTCATTTTAACCTATCCTCCTAATCATTATACATAATTTATAACATTCGCGTCAGCAGTTCCATTGTCCTCCCTGCCAGCAGACCGTAACGCGTAAGGTTATCCTGTTACATAAATTACTTATTGGCTTTGGCTTTCGCCTTAGCCTCTGCCTTCATTTTCCTGGCAGTAAGCTTCTTCTGATATTTGGCTTCTTCATCCTCAAAGCTTAAGCCCTTCTTTTTACAATACCCCTTCAGTTCTTCCTTTCGTGCTTCTTCTGCTAAGCGCTCCGCCTCTTCCTGCTCCATGCGCAGCCTCTTCTCCGGTTCAACCCACACACCGCCGGCAGCAAGCACTGCCGCCTTCTGATTCTCAAGTATGACCTGCTGGTCCCTCTTAATATGCTTTTCTACCTTTAAAAAGCTCATCAAGACCACGATTATGGCATAACAGATCAGTTCAACCCCCAGATAGCAGAGAGCCAACATATTTTCCACGCCGGTATTTTGCACGGTGGAAGCCGCATTGTAGCCGCCGGCCGTTAAAAGAGCATTGATAATTCCGTTACCAAGGCCGGTCATCCCCACCATAATGGCACCATAGACCGACATGGTAAAGCCGTCGCTTCTAAAACCATTTTTTGCTTCCAAATGATCCAGCACGTCAGATAGCAGTGCCAGGGTCACGTACATAGCAGGAATGGAACCAATACCCTTTAGAATGACACCTATACACACGATAACAAAGCTATGTACATCAAGAAAGCTCACCAGTCCTCCGATAACGGAAATGGCAAGACCGATGGTTACCGCACGCTGCTTTCCAAACTTACCTGCAATAGGCCATGCCAGCACCATGCCGATTGCCGTGGGCAGACCTCCGATTAATCCCAGAGTCCCCATTGCGGTACCTGCCGAAGCCTCATTTGAGATGCCTTCAAACATCCAGCGGCAATAATAGCTCATGGAGCTGTTCTTTACCAGCCCGCCAAACTGAAACAGCAGGAAATACAGAATGATGATCCACCAATAGCTGTTGGTAACACAGCCTTTTAATTGCTTCATCATGGGAAGCTTTTCCTCTTTGATATCCAGCTTTACATTTTCTTCCGTAATACGCTCACGGGTAAAGTAATATTCCAGCATAATCGCGAGAAAGGTAACGATACACAAAGCTATCATTACCATGCGCCAATTATTGTAGCTGGCTGTCGCATCTATTATGCCTCCCTTCTCCACGAACAGAAAGCTCTGTAAAAACATAGGAACCAGGATACTGGCACCAATTCCAACTGCCGCTACCGCAGAGGCATTAGAAAATATGGCCAGCATCCCCCTGTGATTGGAGTTGCGTGTGGATAAGGCTACCATGGAGCTGTGTGCCGTATAGAAGAACGGATACGCAACGGCATAATATAAATTGTAAGAAATTGCAATCCACACCATTTGAACAAGTGAACTGCTTTTCTCCGGTGTCAGAAACAAAAGTGCTATGGCAATGGTAACTAAGGGCGCAGAAAGCAGCATATACGGTCTGGCCTTACCCTGTGGAGTTCTGGTATTATCAATTAATCTGCCGACCATTAAGTTCCCAAGGATAACGAAAATTACCGATATCACAGGCAGTAATGCTGAAAAGATCCCAAACCTGCCGGTATCCGTCCATCCCAAAACATCGGAATAATAACGGTTCAGATACGCACCGAAAATAGCATTGGAAATGAATGCACAGAATGGGCCTGCAAAATAGCCCAACAGCATTTCCTTCGGTTTTACATTGGCTGAAGTGATTTTTGTCCGTACCAGCGGACTGTCAAAAAACTTTCTCGTTTCCATCTATTAAATTCCTTTCTTTTCACGGTTGTGTATAAGGTATCCGCTCTTTACCTCTTCCCATAAAAAGGATATGCACACAGCTTATACATTCTTCTCAAAACAATACCTGCCGCTGCCAAGGGTCCTGACATCCCCGTAAGGCATAATCAACTGACAGGTAGTACCTGCCGGCACCTCCACCTCAATGAAAAACCTGCCGTCTTCATACCTCCATTCACTGGAAATCCTGCCATAAGCAGTCATAACCCTCCCCTTTGCCCAGGTCAATCCGCCTCCTATGAGAGGTGCTATCTTAAAGGCTTTGTAGCCCCCCTCCAGAGCTTCGATTCCGGCAACTCTTCTATACAAAAAGTCCCCCACCGCGCCGCTGGCATAGTGATTGAAGGATACCATGCCCCCGGTACCGTCCCCGGCTCCGGTGTTACAGGTCCCATCCTCACGAAGAGCATCCCATCTCTCCCAGACGGTGGTGCCTCCGACCTTTACTTCATACAGCCAGGAAGGGCAGCTGTCAGTCAGCAGCATTCTGTATGCATCCTCCTCATACCCGTTGTCAGCCAGAGCGAACAGTACATATGGTGTTCCCGGAAAACCGGTTGCAATATGATAGTCGTTGTCTTTAATCATCCGCGCCAGATTTGCCGCCGTCTTTTTCCTGTCCTCGTCGGCAAGCATTTTATAATACAGGGGAAGTACATACGCTGTCTGGAATTCTTTTTTTACCGTACAGTCCTCCTCCATGAGGATATCCCGGTAAGCTTCTGCAGTCTGGCGGCTCAGTTCCTTATAGCAGGCCGCATCCTCCTCTTTTCCTATAAGACGGGCAATCTCAGAAAGAATTGCGCTGGTATGGGACAAACAGGCCGTTGCCGTCCATTTACCTCTTCCCATCCATCCCCACATATTGGTCCCCGGCGCACACCAGTCCCCATAATGGTGGAGCAGCCGCCATATTCTTCGATGCTTTCCAAAGGAAAACAAGCCGGCCCAGAATTTACAGGCTTTTATATATCGTTTCATGGTAGGATACATCCACTCCAGCATTCCTTTATCACCTTTAGCCCGGTACTCAGCCCAGGGCACCAGGATACACGCATCTCCCCAATGATCCACCGCCATGGGAAGCATAATCTCCCACTGGAAGGGAACTCTTACCAAAGGAACCGTCACGGGAATTCCCCCTCCCGGGGTCTGCTCCGCCTTTACATCCGCCAGCCATTTTTCCAGGAAGCGGCTCATGTTAAAATTAAAGACGGCTGTCGGAGAAAAAAGAGCAATATCCCCAGTCCATCCCATACGTTCATCTCTCTGGGGACAATCCGTGGGAATATCCACAAAATTTGATTTTGCTCCCCAGCGGATATTGCTCTGAAGCTTATTTATCATCTCATTGGAACAGGAAAATTCTCCGTTATCCTCCATGTCCGAATATAAAGCCAGGGCAGACAGCTCCAGATTATTCTCCTCAATGCCGGTAACGCCTACATAGCGAAAGCCCATATACGTCATTCTTGGTGAATAGGTCTGTTCGCCGTCCTTACAGATATAAACAGC
>CAMJWQ010000108.1 GCA_946409475.1 uncultured Lachnospiraceae bacterium | reverse complement strand
ATTTTTATCCGCATCTTTAGTCCTTCCATGTCAGGCAGCGGAAGCTGCTTCTGAGTCTGGCGCGGAGATGTCTCAATACGAATTGGCGAACAACTACTATGTCATAAAATCCCTATACAACAACAAATATCTGTTAGGCAACAGTGCGGGATATGAAGCACAGGCACAGTCCGGAGCGGAAGCGATGGTCTTTTATTTAAAACCGTCCGCACTGGGAATTTACATTCTCTATGATAATGACGGTAAGTGGCTTAACATTAATATATTCAGCGCAATCATACGAAATACCGGCCTGCAGGACAGCATGCAGTGGAGAATTGACCCACAGCCTGACGGAGCCTTTAGCCTGTATTCCGTGACAAAAGAAAAATACGTAAGCATATCGGGAACCTCTCTTGTATGGAAGGACGCCGTAGATACAAGCTGCCTTTTTGCCTTTGAAGAAACCACAGGCTCGAATCCTTTTCCGGAGGCCGAAACCAATGTGACGATTCAAAGCGCAGACGGTTCGCCGGTTGCTCCCGAAAATGCACTTTCCCGTCCTGCGGTGGGTGAGACTATTATCGGTTATGCGGACACTCATGCACATCTCAATCATTTTTTGGGGTCCGGACAGGCCACCTTTGTTTTGGAGCCATTTCATAAATTGGGAATTCAGGAAGCATTGAAAAGCTGTGTGAGCCTGCACGGCATCAACGGGTCTTTTGATCTTTGGAGTACCCTGGTTGACGGCTGCAGCTCACACAACACCAACGGATATCCGGATTTTGATTATTGGCCCACCAGCTATTCCACAAACCATCAGCAGGTGTATTATAAATGGCTGGAACGTTCGTGGCTGGCAGGTCAAAGGGTTTTAGTACAGCAATGCGTGAATAACGAAACTCTTGGCAAGCTTATGAATGCCCTGCCTCCTTACAAAAACGGACCTACCGATGATATGGCAGTTGCGGATCTTCAGATTCAGAATGTGTATGATATGCAGGACTATATTGATGCGCAATGCGGCGGACCCGGTGAGGGGTGGTTTCGTATCGTAAAGGACTCCGGAGAGGCCCGGAAGGTTATCAGTGAAGGAAAGATGGCGTTTTTGGCGCGGAGGAAGATTATATCGGTAAATACGAAGCCGGCAGCATAACCAAAGAGGTCTGTGACCAAAAGCTTGCAGCTATTGAGGCTCAGCTTGATAAATATTATAATCTGGGCGTTCGCAGTATTTTTCCTGTCCATGCAATGAATAATGGATTTGGGGGATGCCAGCTGTATCAGGGTGAAATTTTCAGTATTATGAACTATTTTAATACCGGCGATTTCTATCAGCCGGAAGTAAGCACAAATCCCCGTGTCTATTACAAGCAGCCTAAAGCAAATCTGCCGGAGGATGCACAGGGACATGCCAATATACTGGGGCTTTCCCAAACCGGTGAATGGCTTATCAACAAGCTTATTGATAAAAAGTTTGTGATTGAGGTAGACCATATGAGCGACAAAACCTTCAATACAACCCTGGATATTTTATGGGAAGAGAAATATCCCGGTGTCATCGCATCCCATACACGTATTTTAGATATGTTTGAACCGGAGGAGGAAGCCTGGGAACAGATGGACATTCCCAGAATGATCAAAGTCATGCAGCTGGGCGGTATTGTTTCGCCTATGCTGTGGGAAACCATGGATAAGCATCAGTACTGTGTGGCAGATTATCTTTCCTATATGATTGAATTAAGTGAAGGCGGAGTTCCTGCCTGTGGAGTTTTGGATAAGGCCGAATACCAGGCCTACGGAGGACCTTATAAGGTTCCCACAACCTGGTATAATACCAATGATGACCCGTCGGACGATATGATTCTGGGAATTCCGTACGGAAGTGATGTCAATGGAGCGTGTATGCTCCCGAATTTTGATGAGTACGGCGGTGTTTTTGCCGCTGTCAATTACGATGACGGAAGCTTTGGCTCCTTATATGAAGGCGTTTATGACAGTTCGGCGGCTTCCGTACTTTTTCAGCGTCAAACAACGGGAAACCGTACCTTTGATATAAACGGTGACCGCGGTGTTGCCCACTACGGACTGATTCCCGATTTTTTAAAGAGACTGGAATCACGCCCGGATATTGTCGACATGGATGCCACCTTTCATTCGGCGGAAGCGTATATCCGTATGTTGGAGAGGGTCGAGAAATACAGTGATGCTTATCCTTCCCGGGATGCGGCGGATTGGATTACGGTGGATACGGAATACTGGCATTAATGGATATAAATGATTCCTCCTTTGTTAAATTGTATTTTTATGATGATAATTTGTACTAGATAGTATACAAACTTTACAAAAGACTTAAAAAGTTATAAAATGTAATAATTGAGTGAATATACTTAAAGCTTAATTATTATAAGGAGGAAAAACAACAATGGCTAGATCTAAACAGTCAATGGATGGCAACACAGCAGCTGCTCATGTAGCATATGCGTATACGGAGGTTGCCGGCATTTACCCAATTACACCTTCAAGCCCAATGGCCGACTATGTTGACCAATGGTCTGCTTTAGGAAGAGAAAACATTTTTGGTAATCAGGTTAAAGTTGTTGAAATGCAATCAGAAGCAGGAGCTGCAGGAACAGTTCATGGCTCCCTCGCTGCAGGAGCCGTTACAACAACCTTTACGGCTTCACAGGGTCTTCTTTTAATGATACCCAATATGTACAAAATTGCTGCTGAACAGCTTCCGTGTGTATTTCATGTTTCTGCACGTACGGTTGCTACCCAATCATTGAATATTTTCGGTGATCACAGTGACGTATATGCCTGCCGTCAAACAGGCTTTGCAATGCTGGCGGAAACCAACCCGCAGGAGGTTATGGATTTAGGGCCGGTAGCCCATCTTTCGGCAATAGAAGGAAAAGTACCTTTCATTAACTTCTTTGACGGCTTCCGTACTTCTCATGAAATTCAAAAAATTGACATATGGGATTATGAAGATTTAAAGGAAATGTGCAATATGGATGCGGTAAAAGCATTCCGTGATCATGCATTAAATCCCGAAGCACCGTCAATGCGCGGTTCCCATGAAAACGGTGACGTATTCTTCCAGCATCGTGAAGCCTGCAATACGGTTTATAATGATTTGCCGGCCGTAGTGGAAAAATACATGGCCAAGGTTAATAAAAAGCTGGGAACAAATTATGATTTGTTCAATTATTACGGCGCACCCGACGCCGACCGCGTCATCATCGCCATGGGCTCTGTTTGCGACGTGGCAGAGGAAGTTATCGATTATTTAAATGCCAGAGGAGAAAAAGTGGGTCTTATTAAGGTTCGCTTATACCGTCCATGGGTTCCCAAAAGCTTATTGAAGGTTCTTCCTGAGACAGTAAAGAAAATTGCTGTTCTTGACCGTACGAAAGAGCCGGGATCATTAGGGGAACCTTTATACATTGATGTGGCCACCACTTTATTGGAAGCAGGCTTAACGGATATTAAATTAACCGGCGGACGTTACGGACTTGGTTCCAAAGATACACCTCCTTCCTCCCTATTTGCTGTTTTTACGGAACTTAATAAAGAAGCTCCCAAGCCAAGGTTTACAATGGGAATCGTTGATGATGTTACCGGCTTAAGCTTACCGGAAGTGAAGCCGGCTCCTATCACCGCCGCAGCAGGTACGGTGGAATGTAAATTCTGGGGACTTGGCGGAGACGGTACCGTTGGTGCCAACAAGAACTCAACAAAAATTATCGGTGACCATACGGAAAAATATATTCAGGCTTATTTCCAGTACGACTCCAAAAAGACCGGCGGTGTTACCATATCTCATTTAAGATTCGGAGATAAACCCATTAAGAGTCCTTATTACATAAATCAGGCCGACTTTGTTGCCTGTCATAATCCGTCCTACGTTGTCAAGGGCTATAAGATGGTTCAGGACGTAAAACCGGGTGGAATCTTTATGATTAACTGCCAGTGGCCGGACGAAGAATTAAGTACAAAATTGAATGCTGCCGCAAAAAAATATATTGCGGATAACAAAATTCAATTATATACCATCAATGCAATTGATAAGGCATTGGAAATCGGTATGGGTAAACGTACGAATACCATTCTTCAATCTGCATTCTTTAAATTAGCAAAGGTTATGCCTATTGATGATGCGATTAAATTCATGAAGGAAGCCGCTAAGAAATCCTATGGTAAAAAGGGTGATGCGGTGGTACAAATGAACTGGAAGGCTATTGATGCAGGTCTGGATGCGATACATAAGGTAGATGTCCCGGCATCATGGTCAAATCCGGAAGCCGACCCGGCTGATTCTGAGCTTACAGGGCGTCCTGAAACGGTTAAATTAGTGAAGGATTTACTTAATCCTATCGGCTTAATGGACGGCGACAGCTTACCGGTATCTGCCTTTGCCGATAAAGCCGACGGACAGTTCGCAACAGGTGCTTCCGCCTATGAAAAACGTGGTATTGCCGTTATGGTACCTGAATGGGATCCGAATATTTGTATTCAATGTAATACCTGCTCCTTTGTATGTTCCCATGCGACCATCCGTCCTTTCTTATTGAGTGCGGATGAAGTAAAGGCGGCACCCTCCAACATTAAGCTTGCCGATACAAAGCCTAAAGCAGGAGATTATAAATTTACCATGAGTGTGTCTCCTTTAGACTGTATGGGATGTGGTGAGTGTATTACCGTATGTCCGGTAAAGGCTATTAAGATGGTGCCTCAGGAGTCGCAGGATGATATGCAGCCCGTATTCAATTATTTGGTGGAAAATGTCGGAAAGAAGCCCGGCGTACCTGCGGATACTACGGTTAAAGGCTCTCAGTTCAACCAGCCTCTTCTTGAGTTCTCCGGAAGCTGTGCAGGCTGTGCGGAGACCTCTTACGCCAGATTGATCACCCAGTTATTTGGTGAACAAATGTACATATCCAATGCAACGGGATGTTCTTCCATCTGGGGTGGCCCTGCAGCTACCTGTCCTTATACCGTAAATAAGGATTCAAACAAGGGCCCTGCCTGGTCCAATTCCTTATTTGAAGATAACGCGGAACATGGTTTCGGAATGTATTTGGGTCAGAAAACAATCCGTGATCTGTTAATTAAGAACCTTGACAAGCTGGCTGCTTCCGATAAAGCATCTGATGCTTTGAAGGCTGCCATTGCTAAATTCATGGAAACAAAGGACAGTACAAAGAATAATGCGGCAGCTGCGAAAGCATTACTTTTGGAGCTTGAAAAAGCAGCTTCGGCAGGCTGTGAGCTTTCTAAGGAAATTCTTGAGAAAAAACAATACCTTGCCAAGAAATCCGTATGGATCCTTGGTGGTGACGGATGGGCCTATGACATCGGCTTCGGCGGACTTGATCATGTACTGGCTTCCGGTGAAAATGTAAACGTAATGGTATTTGATACGGAAATGTACTCCAATACGGGCGGCCAGGCATCAAAAGCTTCCAATATTGGTGAGGTTTGCCAGTTTGCTGCTGCCGGTAAGGAAATCGGTAAAAAGAGCCTTGCCGAAATTGCAATGAGCTATGGTTATGTATATGTAGCGCAGATCGCTCTCGGAGCAAACCCCGCACAGACGGTAAAAGTGATTGCCGAAGCGGAAGCTTATAACGGTCCTTCTTTAATTATCGGCTACGCTCCCTGTGAGCTGCACGGAGTAAAAGGCGGCATGAATCACTGTCAGGATGAAATGAAGAAAGCGGTAGCTTCCGGATATTGGAACCTGTTCTCCTTCAATCCTGCTATGAAAGCGGAAGGCAAGAATCCGTTTACCTTAACCTCCAAACCGGGTGACGGAACCTATCAGGATTTCCTGAAAAATGAAACACGTTACACCAGCTTAACCCGTTCCTTCCCGGATCGTGCGGAAAGACTGTTCAGTGAATCTGAAAAAGCCGCAAAGGAACGTTATGAACATTTATTGAAGTTAGTGGAACTTTATAAGTAGTTTATGATAGAAAATTATGTAATCAAAAATTGAGTGTAATAGAAGGAACCGCCGCACTTTAGCTGAAATGGTGCGGCGGTTCCTTTGTTATGCAAAGAAAAATATAAGCGGAGGCCAATTGTAAACTAGATACATATTTATGGTTGACAATTGATTTGCGATAAAATATAATGAACATGAATTTAAAATTATTACATAAGGATGGTTTTTTATGAGACAGCAAAGAACAAGTACACTTACTTTAATTGGTCTTATGACTGCGGTTACCTGCATTCTGGGTCCCCTCTCTATTGTCATTCCCATATCGGCGGTGCCCATTTCTTTCACCAATCTGGCTATCTACATTTCCGTTATGATACTTGGCTGGAAGAAGGGAACGATTAGTTATCTGATTTACCTGCTTATCGGATTCGCGGGAATTCCGGTTTTTTCAAGCTTTACATCAGGGCCTGCCAAATTATTGGGGCCAACGGGCGGCTATTTAATTGGATTTATCTTTATGGCAATGATAGCCGGATTCTTTATCGATAAGTTTCCCGGCAAAATATACATGTACATAACAGGAATGATCCTTGGTACGGTAGTAACTTATGCTTTCGGTTCCGGCTGGCTGGCTTATCAGGCCGATATGACATTTAAAGCGGCATTGCTGGTGGGGGTTGTTCCCTTTATTCTCGGTGATATCGTTAAGATAGTGATTGCGGCATTTTTAGGGACGGCCATTAAAAAACAGATAAAAAAGGCCGGTTTTCTTTAAAACTGACATGTAAAAAGCAGACTAAGGGAAAAGGAAGGATAAATATGGATATTAAAAAACTGTCGGAGGAAATAATCGGAGGGAGACGTTTAAGACGTGAGGAAGATTTAAGCTTTTTTGAAACGGTGGATTTGGACGAACTGTGCCGGGGAGCGGATCATATTCGAAAAGCATTATGCGGTGATGAGATAGACTTATGCGCCATTATTAACGGAAGAAGCGGAAGATGCAGTGAAAACTGCAAATTTTGTGCTCAAAGCAGTCATCACAGAACAGAGATTCAGCAGTATGGCTTTTTGGATACGGATGTCATTGTGGCTGATTGTAAAAAGCATGCCGATAAAGGGGTGCACCGTTATTCCATAGTAACAGCGGGAAGGGATTTAAGCGGTGAAGATTTACAGAAGGCCTGCCATGCTTATCAAAGAATGAATGAAGAATGTGATATTCATTTATGTGCTTCCCATGGACTTCTGACAGAAGAAGCGTTTGCCGCCTTAAAGAAAAGCGGTGTAACCATGTATCATGAAAATATCGAAACCTCAAAAAGAAATTTTCCGAATATTTGTACCACTCATACCTACGAGGATAAGATAAAGGGAATCAAGCTTGCTCAGAAAGCAGGCTTTACGGTCTGCTCCGGTGGTATTATCGGAATGGGTGAGACTTTTGAGGACCGGCTGGATATGGCGGTCAGTCTGGCAGAACTAAAAATTGAGTCCATACCCATTAATGCATTAATGCCGATTAAGGGAACCGCATATGAAAACCGTGAACCCTTGACGGAGAACGAAATAGTAAGAACGGTAGCCATGTTCCGTTTTCTGAACCCAACAGCAAAGATACGGCTGGCAGCGGGCAGAAAACTGATGAGGGATTCGGGAAGACTGGCATTTCATTCCGGTGCAAATGCTACCATCACAGGAGATCTGTTAACAACATCCGGTAATAATATTGAAGAAGACAAAAATATGCTGCTGCAAATGGGTTTTCAATTATAGATTGTAAATGTGCCGGTATGGATGTGCAGGGGATGCATCGTTATTTTCAGGATAATGAAATGGCATTGACAATTCTATGAACACTGAATAGAATGTTGATGAAAGGCGTAAGGAAAAGGAAGCCTTAATTCCGACAAGTGAGGCTGCCTGCAGACCATCTTGTTATGGTGAACAGGAATAAAATGGAGGTAACGGTATGAGGAATGATGAAGTAAAGAGAGCAAATAAATGATGCTGCCGTTGGAATTTGCGGAACGCATGAAATTACTGCTGGGAAATGAATTTGATGATTTTTTAAAAAGCTATGAAACAGAGAAGGCGCAGGCACTAAGAATCAATACATTGAAAATATCACCGGAAAAATTTGTAGCAGTCAGTCCATTTTCATTGCGTCGGGTGCCGTGGGTCCGGGAGGGGTTTTATTATGATTCTGAAGCACGCCCGGGAAAACATCCTTACCATGAAGCCGGACTTTATTATATTCAGGAACCAAGCGCAATGGCGGTAGGAATATTGGCTGATCCTAAGCCCGGTGAGCGGGTTCTTGATCTTTGCGCCGCACCGGGAGGAAAGACAACTCATCTGGCTTCTGCCATGAAAGGGGAAGGCCTCATTATAGCGAATGAAATACATCCTGCACGGGCGAAAATACTGGCACAGAATGTGGAACGAATGGGAATTGCCAATACGGTAGTGACCAATGAGACACCGCAGGCCCTGGCGCAGCGGTTTCCTGCTTTTTTTGATCGTATTGTGGTAGATGCACCCTGTTCCGGTGAAGGCATGTTCCGTAAGGAGGAACTGGCATGTGAACAGTGGAGCGTTGAAAATGTGCTGATGTGTGCGAAACGGCAGCAGGAAATATTACATGAGGCCTCAAAAATGCTCCGTGACGGCGGTACTCTGGTGTACTCTACCTGTACTTTTGCACCGGAGGAAAACGAGGGAAGTATAAGTGCCTTTCTGCGCTCCCATCCGGATTTTGCAGTAAAAAAGGTAAAAGCCGGTGAGAAATTTTCCAAGGGACAGCCCGAGTGGGCTGATGCGTTATCGGAGACGGCGGATACCTTTCGCCTTTGGCCTCATCTTGTGGAGGGAGAGGGGCACTATGTGGCAGTAATAGGTAAGCAGGGTAATCCTCCGGCCATTGTTAATGAAAAGATACCCAAAATGCCGTCGGTCGACCATAAAGTTTGGAATTTGTTTTTACAGTTTGCAAAAGAAAACATAAGGCATTTGCCTAACGGAATCCCCATTTTATTTGGAGACCAGCTATATCTGCTCCCGTGTGCATTGCCTTTGAAGGGATTAAAAATATTGCGGCCGGGATTGCATCTTGGCACCATTAAGAAAAACCGCTTCGAACCTTCACATGCCCTTGCGTTATTCCTCGACGGGAAGCATGTCTTAAGGTGCTGCGCTCTTGACAGACGGGATACAAGGGTAATTGCCTATCTGAAGGGTGACGCCATCGCATATGAGGGAGAAAAAGGCTGGAACCTGGTATTGGTAGACGGATATTCTCTGGGATGGGGAAAGCTGAGTAATGGCATATTAAAAAATCACTATCCGAAGGGCCTGCGATGGGCATAGCTTCCCATAAGGGAAAGTTTTTATAACAATTAGCTTGACGAAATAAAGATAATTGTAATATTATATACAGAACAAAGGTGTTCATGCAAGAGGTAATTCTTGTATGGGCATTTTTTATCCGACAGGAAATTCTCAGAATTTCCTGTCGGATAAAAAAGCCTTTCAGACGGGATGCGTATGACCGGTCGTATAGAAAATTTAATTGTTAGGGAAGTGATAAGACAGAATTGTTCGGTTTATAGGCTGAACCTTTTACCGATTATATATATTTTATATTTCGCTAAGTTTATAAAACTGGTATAATACTATTTATATT
>CAMJWQ010000107.1 GCA_946409475.1 uncultured Lachnospiraceae bacterium | reverse complement strand
GTCATAACTACGACACAAGTAAAAGCAGCATCGGGATCAATTCTTAAAGCGGATCTTTCCACCACAACCTGGCAGCTATTCATTCTGGAAGGCTCAGCATTAACTCCTGCAGGAACGGCAATCGTCAGTGGAGGTGTATTGATCTGGGCCAGTACTACTGCGGCAGGAGAGCCGGATTTTCAAACATTCACAGACGATAAATCATTTTTCGCTATCAGCCTGCCGGTTGCAAATCCTTATGTTCTTAAGGTCTATACAAAAGAATAGCAGGCTTTATTTTATTGATAGAATGAAGGAGCGGTTAAGATATTTAGAATCATAGAGCAATGCCGTTAAAGTAGAAATGGTTATCATTTTATCCGATGAGAGACAGTTGCATCAGCTGCCGGCAGCTATCTGACAACTGTCTTATCTTCGGATAAATCCGTAAACGGCCTTTTCTTCCGATATCACTCGGGAGCTTCGTTCTTTCATTAACTTATCAGATAAAATCAAACACCCGCTCCGTTCGTGCTTGATTTTCTTCCGGTAAGTTAAAATAAGATTAAGGGAAATGGAGGGAAACATGCAGCCCAGGGTATATTTGTCGGGATTTCAAATCCTATGCAATAAAATTGTCACAAAAAATTTTAAACTGAATGGTAAAAAGAGATTTCTCCTGATGGGAGTAGTTTATAATCCTTACGGCTTTCCTATGTCTGATGCAGCCGTGGAAATAACGCTGGCAGATGTAACAAAAGATCCTCCTGTAAAAGACATCATAGGGATTACCTTTACCGAGCGGGACGGCTCCTATGCGGTTTCCCTTCCGGTAACGGATAAAGAGTATATTATAAAAGCCTATTCATCCTAAATTCAGCTTTTACATGTGAATATCGCTGGGGAGGTAATATGAAAAAGTATAAAACATCGGATGGGTATCACGTATATCAAATTCTCAGGGATAAGACATTTCAGTTTATGGCCGATAAAAAAAATTATACCGAGGATATAAAAAAATTAATGAATAATATAGAAGATATAAAATATGATTCTATTATTTTTTTATTTGGAATTGATACGGGATGCTATCTTGATGAGTTGAAAAAGCAGATATGTATTCAAAATAAAGTTTTTATTTTGGAACCGAATTTAGAAATTTTTCAAAAAAGCTGTGAAATGGCAGACGACCAAATACACATATTGCTGTTTGATAAAGAGCTTGTAAAAATGTTATTTAAAAAAGCGGTTACAGTTTTAAATTTTAATAATATTTATTTTCATGCTTTTGGAAACTACCAGGATGTTTATAAAGAAGAATATGACTATATGATTGAACAATTGGATTGTGCTTATTATGACGCATCCGCATCTATTAATTTAGCTAATCGTTTTAAAAAGGATTTTCTAAAAAACCTGATATGCAATCTTTCGGTTATAAAAAATGCAGCACCGGTTCAGCAGTATTTTCTTACGCAAAAGGAGATACCGGCCATTGTGGTATCCGCAGGTCCTTCTTTGGACAGAAATATAATCGAAATGAAAAAAAATAAAGATAAATTAAAGGGTACGTTTATAATCACAGGGAGCAGAACGGCTGCGGCTTTAGTGGAGAATGGTATGAAGCCGGATATGATTGTATCTATTGATCCTGTTGAAGCCAACTACGATATGATGAAAAACTATCTTGATTTGGATATACCCCTTGCTTTTTATGAATACAGCAACCGCTGCCTGCTGCAGGAATACCAGGGATATAAAATTTTTATTCCCACGGTGCTGCAAAGACTATCGGAATCCTGCAGAAATATGAAAAGTGTATATTTTGGGGGATCGGTTGCCCATACCTGCATTGATATAGCTGTAAAATTGGGCTGTAATCCTATTATTCTTATAGGGCAGGATTTAGCTTTTACAAATAATTTACATCATGCGCAAAGGGCAATTTATGAATACGATAAGCAATTAGATTACAGAGCTGATATTACCGTAAAAAATGTGTTCGGAAAGGAAGTTCCTACCAATGTTTCACTGGAGCATTTTAGAAGGGCATTGGAGAGATATATTGCCTTTATAAATAAAGACGGGACAAAGGAATTTATCAACTGCTCCTATGGAGCGGCAATAAATGGCGCGCCCCATGAAGAACTGGAGACTGTTTTGGAACGGGATATTTATCGAAAAGAAAAGTCTCAGCCGGTTATAAAGGGTAAAGTGGATTTGAATGAAAAAGAAATCATTGACTCCATGCTGTTTCATGTAGATACCAATCATAAAAAGGCACAACAGGCATTGACGTTATGTGAACTAATTATAGAAGAAAATCAAAAAAAATCCTTATTGGATTTGACAAGTGACGATCCGGACCTGCAGCGGATGCTGAATATTTTGGCGGCCGCCAATGAATTCCGAATCTCTGGCAGCAGCAGTTACTTAGGAGAATATTTCAACCAATTTATTTATGATAGTAAGACGAATTTATTTTCCATGTATGCGAAGGACTACAGGAGGCTGTCCCCGGATCTGCAATACCAGGCGAAGGTTTTTAAAGAATATTTCAGTATGATGGCGGCAATGCTGGAGGAGGTAAAGAATCTGGTTTTAGAGACATTAAAGGAGTGCAGGAAAGAGCGTATATTATAGTAAAACGGGAGGTCATCAGAATGATCAGGAATGGAAAAGAATATAAAGAAATTCCCATAAAAGAATTGGTGGTTAATGGGGAAAAAATAAAGGGTACCATGATTCCGGCAGCAATGACAAAAGATATGACGAAGCTCAATGTAAAAATATATACGGATCAAAAAATAAATGAAATATGATAAAAGTAAGTTATAGTGACTTTATTAATAGAAACAGTTTATTGCTGGACAGCATGTGCCTGAAAGAATGTACTCCCAATCACGTTGCGATTAAGCTTAAAGAAAATAACAGGCAAATTATAAAGGGTACTGTTTATGATGAGAAGAACAGGCTTTCCGCAGGAGCCATAGTCCAGGTTGCAAAGATAAATCCGGTTACTCTCAACCGGAGGATTTTAGGCTTTGCCGTTACGGATAATTTTGGTAATTATGCCTTTTCCATTACTGCGCTGCCGGGCAGTATATACGAACTGGAAGTATATGCACCCATATCTTCCAGATAGGAGGGAAATCAAATTGCGTATGTATAAAGGGTCAATACTTGTTTTACTGACGGGAACCGTATATGATGCTACGGGAGAACCGGCGGCAGGTGCGGTTATTAAAATTGACAGGTGGTGCTCCCTGGGAACAAGCAATCATATGGGATATGTGGTGACGGATCAGTTTGGTGAATTTTCAGTCCGGGTCGAGAAATATCCGGGTGTCTATTACCGGCTGACGGTATTTGATCCTCTTTTATCCGACCCTTATGACGGTACGGGAAGGATAAAGGAGGAAGAAGAATGATACCGTTGTCGGTACCCCATATCTGTGGAAATGAAATTGATTATGTGACGGATGCGATAAAGACGGGGTGGGTTTCCGGAGCAGGAAGCTATATCACCCGGTTTGAGCAGGATATCGGAAAATATGTAAAGACGGAGGAGGCTGCCGCTATGCAAAGCGGAACCGCAGCTATTCATATAGCGCTTTTACTTGCAGGAGTAGGATGTGGGGATGAGGTGATAGTTCCTGCTCTTACCTTTATTGCAGCTGTGAATCCCGTAAGATATTGCGGTGCCGAGCCTGTTTTTATGGATTGTGATTCCTGCCTGAATATGGATGTAAATAAATTAGAAAGCTTTTTAAAATATGAGTGTAAAAGAACGGATAAGGATTTAATTAATAAACGAAGCGGGAGAAGGATTAAGGCCGTAATCGTGGTCCATGTATTTGGAAATATGGCAGATATGGAAGGCTTAAAAGAGCTGGCTGAGAATTATAATTTAAAATTGATAGAAGATGCTACGGAAGCCTTTGGCACTTATTATAACGCCGGCAGATATAAAGGAATGTTCGCCGGAACCATAGGCGATTATGGAATATATTCTTTTAACGGAAATAAGATAATCACAACCGGAGGAGGGGGAGTACTGACGGGAAGAGATATTCAAAAAATAAAAACAGGCAGATATCTGGCGGCCCAGGCAAAGGATGACCCTCTTTTTTATGTTCATAATAAAATCGGCTATAACTACAGAATGACAAATTTACAGGCCGCACTTGGAGTTGCGCAGCTTGAGAATATAGAAAAATTCATTTCGATTAAGATAAATAACTATCACTTATATAAAAAGGAATTGAAGGATACTGCAGATATGGAGCTCCTTGACGGAACGGTAAAGGCCCGCAACAATCATTGGTTTTATGCACTTTTTTTGAAGAACGGCAGGCAGGTCCGTAAGGAATGGATTATGAAATTAAAGGATTGGGGAATTGAATGCAGGCCTTTATGGAAAACGATTCATACACAGCGCATGTATAAGAACAACCAGACCTATCATATTGAAAAAGCGGATTATTATCTGGAGAGGGTGATCAATATACCATGCAGTACCTGTCTGAGGGCAGATGATATACGCTATGTAAGCAGAAGGCTTAAGGAATTGGCAAGTCATTGTCATTTATAATAATACGGGGAATTTAGGGAGCGGAGAGCGGACTTGTCTGCTTTGTTCAAAAATATAGGAAAGAATGTGAGGTATGAAGGTCAACGATTTTTTAATTGAAAAGGAAGCTTCCATTAAGGAAGCCATTGAAAAAATAAATGCAGTGACTGAAAAACTGCTTGCGGTAGTCGATAATCATAGATTAATAGGCACAGTAACGGATGGTGATATCAGAAAATGGATATTGAGCGGCAGAGATATGAAATTGCCGGTTTCCCATATTATGAACCGGGCTCCTATATTTTTAAAGGAAGAAGAACGGGATAAGGCTCTTGAAGCATTTAGAATACATGAGGTTCCGGGGATACCTGTCATAAATAGCGCACATGAAGTTACGGATATCATATTTTGGAAGGAAGCAATGAAAATACCTTTTCATAAAATCGGTAAGCTTCCGGTTCCGGTAGTGATTATGGCAGGCGGAAAGGGCAGACGTCTGCATCCCTATACCAAAATTTTTCCAAAGCCGTTGATACCCATTGGAGATGTTCCCATTATGGAGAGAATCATCAATAAGTTCATGGATTACGGCTTCCATAAGTTTTATGTTACCATAAATTATAAGAAGGAGCTGTTGAAGGCCTATTTTTCAGGAGAAAGGCCCTATGAATTACAATTTTTTGAGGAAAGCAGCCCGCTGGGTACCGCCGGTTCCCTTTCTCTAATTACGGAGCATGCAGAGGATGACTTTTTTGTCAGCAATTGTGATATTTTATTGGATATTGATTATAAAAAGCTTCTGGATTATCATTTGGAAAATAAGCACAAAATAACGGTGGTTACGGCTATTAAAAATTATGAAATACCTTATGGTGTTGTCACATTAAAAGAAAAGGGAAAGCTGGAGGGGATTATTGAAAAACCGAAGTATGAATTACTGGTAAATACCGGTTTGTACGTAATTAATAAAGAAATATTAAAATACGTAGAGGAAGGTAAGTATTTGGATATGCCTGACCTGATTAAGGTAAGCATAGAAAATGGCGAATCGGTGGGAGCCTATCCGGTTATGGAAAGTGCCTGGCTGGATATGGGCGAGCTGCCTGCCATGGAGGATATGGAGGAACGGCTGGGCTATGTCTAAGAAATTAATTGTCATTGGCGCAGGCGGTCATGCACAAAGTGTAATGGATACGATACAAGCAGCCTCGAAATATAAAATAGCAGGAATTATTGAAAAACAGGAAAACATAAATTTACTAAAATCAAATTTTCCTGTAATGGAGGAGGACGACGGCTTTCATTATTTTTTTAAAAGGCACATAAAATATGCGGCCATTGGAATCGGCAGTATAGGACATGTACATGTAAGGCGGCAGATATACCTTTCCGGGAAAAAAACAGGATATGAGTTTCCCAATATCATAGATAAAAGCGCCGTATTGGCGAAAGATGTGATAATGGGCGATGCTAATTTTATAGGGAAAAGAGCGGTATTGAATGCAAAGGTATCCTTAGGAAATGCCTGTATCATAAATACGGGGGCGGTGATTGAACATAATTCCCTATTAGAGGACTTTGTTCATGCCGCTCCCGGATGTACGATTCTGGGAAATGTCAAAATCGGTAAAAACAGCCATATCGGTGCCGGTTCCGTAATTATGCCAAATGTCAGTATCGGAGAAAATGTTATGATAGGAGCCGGCAGCCTTGTATTAAAGGATATCGGCAATCAATTTTTGGCTTATGGAAGTCCTGCAAGGGAGGTCGGGATTTGGGAAAAATAATGATCATTGCGGAAGCAGGGATAAATCATAACGGGGATATAGGGACAGCGTTTAAAATGGTAGACGCCGCGAGGGAAGCGGGAGCTGATGCCGTTAAATTTCAAATTTATAAAACAAAGGATATGATAGTCAGGACGGCAAAAAAAGCGAAATACCAAAGGTCAGGAACAGGTGATTCGGAATCGCAATATGATATGCTGAAAAAGTATGCACTTAAGAAGAAGGATTTTGCAGCTTTATACGATTATTGCAGGGATGAAGATATCATATTTATGGCATCGGCCTTTGATTTGGACAGCATCGAATTTTTACATGAGCTGGGAGTGGATATCTGTAAAATCCCCTCAGGAGAGATTACGAATTATTTTTATTTAAAAAAAATAGCGTCATGGAATAAAAAGATACTGCTTTCTACGGGGATGTCTGCCATGCGTGAAATAAAGGACGCCCTTACGGTATTGGAAACGGAAAGCAAAAATGAGCCGGATATCACACTTTTGCATTGCGTAAGTGTATATCCTGTCCCAATGGAAGCTGTGAATCTAAAGGTATTGTATACACTGAAGGAGGCATTTCACAAAAAAGTGGGCTTATCCGATCATTCCCTTGGAATGGAAACAGCAATTGCGGCGGCAGCCTTAGGGGCAAGTGTGATAGAGAAGCATTTTACGCTGGATAAAAAAATGGAAGGACCGGATCATGGGATGAGCCTGGATAAAAAGGAACTCGGTGACCTGGTAAGGGCAGTCAGAAACGTGGAAACGGCAATGGGGAATGGAGAGAAAATACCAACTAAGGAGGAACTGGAAAATTGCAGATACGTAAGAAAAAGTTTGGTAGCGTTAAAAAATATCAAAAAAGGAGAGGTATTTACTGTGGATAATTTAGGGGCAAAGAGACCGGGTGACGGCATATCACCCATGAAAATAAAAGAACTGCTGGGAAAAAGGGCAAACAGGGATTTTAAAGAAGATGAGATGATTAAAGAATGATTAAAAAAATATGTGTTATTACCGGAAGCAGAGCGGAGTTCGGCTTACTTAAGCCTCTCTTAATAAAGATAGAAGAAGACAAAGATTTGGTGCTCCAGCTGATAGTAACCGGTATGCATATGGATTTTACCTGCGGATTGACTTACAGGGAGATAGAAAATGACGGCTTTTTCATAGATGAAAAGGTAGAAATGAATGTTTCTGCCGATACGGCCTCCGGTACATGCAAATCAATGGGGCTGGGAATCATTGGATTGTCGGATGCCTATTTGCGGTTAACACCGGATATGGTTATTCTTTTGGGAGACAGGTATGAAATATTTATGGCAGCCGCCGCAGCCATGATGCATGGAATACCCATAGCGCATATACACGGAGGAGAATTGACAATGGGCGCCTTTGATGACAGTATCCGGCATGCCGTCACGAAGATGAGCTATCTGCATTTTACCAGTACGGAGGAATACAGGAGAAGGGTGATACAGTTGGGAGAGGAGCCTTCCAGGGTCTATAACGTAGGAGCCCTGGGGATTGAGGTTATGCGTGGTATTTCCGTCTTATCCCCTGGGACATTGGAAAAAATGCTGGGAATATCCCTCAATAAGCCCTATATCCTTGCCGCATTTCATCCTGTCACATTAGAAAAGAGTGCTGCTCCGGAGCACCAGATTGCTTCTTTGCTTGAGACACTGGATAATTTTCCCGAGTTTTCGGTTATTTTTACCGGCTCTAATGGGGACGCGGGAGGAAGAACCATCAATAATAAGGTGAGGGATTATGTGAAGACCAGAAAGGATGCTTTCTTTTTCCATTCTTTGGGCTCCTTAGCCTATCTCAGTCTCATGAAATATTCCAGAATATTAATCGGAAATTCTTCCAGCGGCATTCTGGAAGCCCCTTTTTATAAAATCGCATCTGTAAATATAGGCGACAGACAAATGGGAAGAGTGAAGCCGGACTCCGTAATTGATTGCAGGAATGAGAAGGAAAGCATGATCAGTGCCGTTAGAGAAGCATTAAGTTACCGATGGGAGGAAGACAAAAGTAATAATCCTTATGAAAATAACGGCACAAGTAATAGGATAATAACAATAGTAAAAGATACATTAAAAAAAGAGATCAACTTAAAAAAAGTCTTTTATGATTGGACGTGATGAAGCATTGAGCCAAGGTCATAATGTACTGGCAATTATTCCCGCAAGAAGCGGGTCAAAAGGGGTAAAGGATAAGAACATAAAGGAACTGAACGGGAAACCTCTCATAGCCTATACGATTGAGGCATGCAGGAGGGCAGATGTATTTTCCGATATTATTGTATCGACGGATTCTAAAAATTATGCGGAAATTGCTGAAAAGTACGGGGCAAGTGTTCCCTTTTTGCGTCCGGAGCATTTAGCTGCGGACGAAACGTCTGCCAATTCCGTCATATTATCTGTATTAGAGCAAATGAAGGGATCAGGAAAGGTGTATGACAGCTTTATGCTTTTGCAGCCTACTTCCCCCTTAAGAAATGAGAGACATATTAAAGAAAGTCTGGAGCTGTTCAACAAAACGGAAGCGGAGACAATAATCAGCATTTGCAGACAATCCCAGCCATCTTACCTCAATGTTATGTTGAAGCGGAATAAAAGCAAAGAAATGCTCTTTGTTAATAAACGATTAAAAAAAGGCTTGACAAGAAGACAGGATAACAGGCAGGAATACAGAATAAACGGAGCTATCTATTTAACAGGAACTTCTCTTTTTTTAAAATATAAAAGTTTTTTTAAAGGAAATATTTATCCTTATATTATGGATGAAGTATACTCGGTGGATATTGATGATGAATACCAATTTCGCTATGCCTCTTTTTTAATAAAGGAACTATTGGCAGAGGATAAAATCCGTAACTTAAGACAGTAGAACCCGTTTTGAAAAGCTTCTTAAAATGTAAAATGTTTGCAATTTGTTTGCTTTAATGTTTGAAATGTAAAAATAAGTATGATATACTTTTGATTCAGGATAATGTAGGAGTGATAAAGGAGTATAATTATGGTCAAAAACAAAAGAACACAGCAGATATATGAAATGCTTTTAAAAAACGAGGAAGTATATAATAAAAAATTAACACAGCTTTTTAAGGTTTCAGATATGACAATACGAAGGGATTTGGAACAGTTGGAAAAAGAGGGGTTAGCCGTGAGAACACACGGAGGAGCCGTACTTTCCAATAAGGCAAATCAAAAAAGTGAAGATACGGAAATGGAAAGTGATATTGACCGGCAAAAAAGAAAAATTTGCCTGAAGGCTATGAGCTTTATTAAAAATAAGCAAAAA
>CAMJWQ010000106.1 GCA_946409475.1 uncultured Lachnospiraceae bacterium | reverse complement strand
ACTCCTTACTAACACAATATATAATTTTCATATGATTTATTAACATTATCATTTTTACGCCAATAGATGAAATAAAATTTTATTTACTTTCCCAATCCCACTCAAACTTCTCAATATCCTCTTCTATCAGCTCTTCCCCAATCTGCACCTCAATAAAATGCAGATCCGTTGTCGCTCTTAAGGCATGCTTCTGCCCTTTGGTAATATATGCCACATCTCCACGGCGTACGTTTCTGATATGACCCTCTATCAGTAAATCTCCTGTACCATCTACAATGGTCCAAATTTCATCTCTATATTTATGGGATTGATAGCTAACGCCATTTCCCTTTAAAATAGTCATGTGCTTCGTTAAGGATTTCATATCATCACTGTACTTACAGTAATCCAACACCTTATAATCGCCCCATCTTCTTTCCTCATACATAGGTCGGTTATCTAATCCCTCTACATAGGGTTTTAAATAAGAGCTTTTATGCTTATTTGATACTAAAATCCCATCCGGACTAGCTGCTATAACAACATCTTCCATTCCAAGAGCAACAACAGGTATGGATAATTCATTTATTACATTTGTATTATTGGTTCCTTCCCCAATAATAACAGTTCCAATATTAGGTTCTTTCATTTCTTCCGTCAATGTATTCCAAGTCCCCAAATCTTTCCAATAGCCTTCGTAAGGTATCATGGCTACGGAATCTGCCTTTTCTACCACTTCATAATCAAAACTGATTTTTTTTAGTTTACTGTAATTCCGATATATTTCTTGATAAGATGAAAATACTCCGTATCTATCCTTTATTATGTCTTTCATATATCGTAATTTAAATGCAAAAACTCCACAATTCCATACGGCTCCATCTTTAATAATAACAGAAGCTTTTTCTTCAGAAGGCTTTTCCGTGAAACTTTCAACAGGATATATATTTGCATTTTGAAATATGCGTCCCTTATCCATATTTGGTGTCATATAACCATATTTAGCTGATGGATAAGTGGGCTTAATTCCCATCAAAACCATGTCGGCTTGATTTTGTAACACTGCTTGTTCCATTTTAATTAGAGTCTCAAAATATTCAATATCAGCATAAGGATCTACGGGAATAACCAAGACAGCTTCATCAACACTTAATCCCTTTTCCAGATATAGATAACTGCAAGCTAATGCTATTGCAGGAAAAGTATCCCTTCGTTCCGGTTCCAAAACGATTTCTGCCTGTTCTTTTAGTTGATTTTTAATGGAATCTATTTGGGAAGCTACCGTAGCAACAATAATATTGGAATTAGAATCAACTTGTTTGATCTGCCTGTAAACCCTCTGCAGCATGGATTCATATTGATTGTCTTCATTTTTTAATAATTTTAGAAACTGCTTGGACCGGGTGTCATTGGATAAAGGCCATAACCGCTTTCCGGAGCCTCCTGAAAGTAAAATAATATTCATTTGCATATCCCTTCTTGCTTTTATCATATTCACTTTATAAAAATCAAAATAAATTATTGTAAAAATATTCCAGCCATCTTAAATCCGTTTCTCTTTCATCAGCTCTTCCTCAATAATATACCTGGGTCTTTTCTTTGTCTCACTGTAGGTCTTTCCTATGTATTCTCCCACTACACCGATACACAAGATCTGAAAGCTGCCAAAAAAACAGATTAATACCACTAAGGAAACCCATCCGTCAACCGTATAGCCTCCTAAAAAGTAATACAGTATGACATATACCAAATAGAATAAGCTGAGACATGAAAAAAGTAAGCCTGTTGTGGTGATTATCCGCAGCGGCTTTACACTGCAGGAGGTAATGCCGTCTATGGCAAAGGAAAGCATCTTCCCTAAGGGATATTTGGACTGCCCTGCAAATCTTTCTTTTCTTTCATAGGAAACCACTGCCGTTTTATAACCGATCAAAGGAATAATGCCCCTTAAAAACAGGTTTACCTCTTCATACTTTTCTAAGGCATCTAAGGCTCTTTTACTCATCAGCCTGTAATCAGCATGATTATAGACAATCTCCACTCCCATTTTTTCCATAAATTTATAGAAAACCTGGGCCGTATTTTTCTTGAAAAAGGAATCCTTTTTCCGGGAGCTTCTTACTCCGTACACGATGTCGGCACCCTTTTGGTATTCCCTGACAAACTCATCGACGACCTCAATATCATCCTGCAGATCCGCATCCATGGATATGACCATGTCCGCATATTCTTTTGCAGTCATAAGACCTGCCAGCAATGCATTCTGATGTCCTCTGTTTCTTGACAAATTGATACCCGTTATATATTGATTGGTCTTATATAATTCCTGAATAATCGGCCAGGTCCGATCCCTCGACCCATCATTGACAAGCAGTATTTTACTCAAGGGGTCGATCAGCTTCTTTTCTGTCATTTGATTAAGCTTAAGGGATAACCGATGAACGGTTTCTTTAATTACCTGCTCTTCATTATAACAGGGAATTACAATATATAATAAGGAATCCATAATCAGGCCCTCATCCTCTTTCTTACAATCTTGCAACGGCAATTTCTTTTTTCACTGCTTCCATATCATGTTTCACCATGCGTTCAACCAGTTCAAGGAAGGAAATCTCTCTTTTCCACTTTAAAGCATCCTCCGCCTTTTTCGGGTTTCCGATTAAAATATCCACCTCTGCCGGACGGAAAAAGGCAGGACTTATCTTTACGATTGCTCTGCCTGTTTCTTTATCAAGCCCTACTTCCTCCATACCTTTTCCCTTCCAGACCACCTCTATATCAGCCATAAGGAATGCTGTTTCTACAAATTCCCTGACGGTTCTTGTCTCATTTGTGGCAATGACATAATCATCGGGTTCATCCTGCTGCAGCATCAGCCACATAGCCCTTACATAATCCTTTGAATGGCCCCAGTCTCTTTTGGAATCCATATTCCCCAGCTCTAAATAATCCTGGATACCCAGCTTGATTCTGGCAACGGCATCCGTTATTTTTCTGGTCACAAATTCCTTGCCCCTTCTTTCACTCTCATGATTAAATAAAATTCCGCTGCAGGCATACATGCCGTAGCTTTCCCTGTAATTTTTCGTAATCCAGTGACCGTATAATTTCGCCACTCCGTAAGGGCTCCTGGGATAAAAAGGTGTGTTTTCCGTCTGGGGGATTTCCTGCACCAAGCCAAACATCTCCGAGGTAGATGCCTGATAGAAACGAATTTCCGGATTCACCATACGGATTGCCTCTAGCATGTTTGTAACGCCGATAGCATCAATATCAGCCGTAGCAAGAGGCTGCTCCCAGCTTGTCGCCACAAAGGATTGTGCGGCAAGATTATACACTTCATCAGCCTGGGATTTTTGCAGCGCATTCATCAGGGATACAATGTCCGTCATATCGGCATAGATAAAATGAATTTTGTCTTTTATAAGCACAACATTGCCATAGTCAACAACGCTTTTTCTCCTCATGATCCCGTATACTTCATACCCTTTTTCCAGCAGCAGCTCCGCTAAATAGGAACCATCCTGTCCGGTTATACCTGTTATTAACGCTCTCTTCATACCAATCTCCTTACTCATACGCTTAATTATGATGTCTATGTAAATAAAGTAAATATAATATAAGCTCGTCCATACTATGATTGATTATAGTATAATTGCTTTTGAAAAACAATGAAAATTGAAAATTAAACCTTATCTCTCATTGTACTTTACTCCCCTCTCTAGTATAATAAGAAAAGATTATACAAAAGGCGGGGGATTCTCATATGAACTCAGTAAAAACAATGCTAAACAACGATATCCTGATTAGTGCTGTCCTGGGCTGGCTGGTAGCACAATTATTAAAAACAGGAATCAATACCTTTTTTACGAAAAAATTCAGTGCGGAAAGACTGATCGGCTCCGGCGGCATGCCAAGCTCCCATTCCTCCACCGTATGTGCCCTGGCAACTGCCACTGTTTACCATTACGGTGTGTCTTCCTTTGAATTTGCCGTCACTGCCATATTAGCAATCATCGTTATGTATGATGCCATGGGCGTACGCAGGGAAACGGGGGAGCAGGCAAAGCTGCTGAATAAAATGATGGAATCCTTAACGGCCCATGACGGCTCTCCCTTTTCCCAGGACAAGCTGAAGGAATTCATAGGACATACCCCTATTCAGGTAATAGCCGGTATTATTCTTGGCATCTCCATAGCAATTATTTATATAAATATTGTAAATTAACCTCTTTAAGCTGTCATCCGTTCCTGTTAACCTGTTTTTTCCTGATTCTTTGCATATAAGAAACCAGGAAATTTGTAAAGGCGGAATAAACGGTCAAAACAACAAGATACACAAATAAGGTTATTTTATAATCATTTCCCTTATAGAAGTAAGTAAACATATTGATAATAAATAATTGATTTAAAAACATAGGGTAGCTAAGGCTTCCTAAATAGGAAAATACTTTTGAGGAAAACAACCTGTCGGTAATTGTCTGTCCCGTAAAAGTAATGAGGACACCTAAGGCCATTACGGCAATCAAATAAAAATCATTCTGACTGTGTCCCTTCAGGGTTCCCATAATCAGCACCACTACATAGCAAAGGATTTCCAGGATACCGAAAACATATTTTTTAAATCCGGTATTTATTTTATCCTGTAACCACCGGGAGCCTTCATAGCATAACACACCGATTCCCATGGCGCCAAAGGCACGGACAACGGCATCGGAAAGGTTCAAGATCTGGGCGCCGCCCCATACATCCATATTGCCCGTATTTTTAGAAAAGAAGGTATAGACAGCCAGTATGAAAAGCGGAATGCCGAAGCGTACAAATTTTTCGTGAAAGAATTCCAGGAGGCAGTATAAAAAATAACCGGCTATGAGCATGGCCGATACATACCAGGCCGGATAATTATACAGGCCAAAGCATTTCAACCCGGATATCTGTAAAAATGTAAGCTCCCAAAGGGAAGCGCATAAATTACTGATTACCTGAAAAAAGCCGGACCGGTTGACGATTTCCGTAAAAATAAAGATAACAAAAAAAGAAAACAGATAATGGGGATACAGCTTTTTCATACGGCTCACGCTGTAACGGAAAGCGCCCGATCCTTTGGTCTGTTTTTCTTCCTGGTCTTGTGAAAATTTATGCATTAGTAAAAATCCGGATACGATGAAAAAGAATTCTGTCCCGATATAGGCTCCTTCAAAATAAGGAGCAGCCTGGAAATAGGAATTGCTGAAATGCATCAGGCATATGGTTATGATAAATAAAAAGCGAAAAAATTCTATACTGTTATTTCTTTTTAACAACATGGGAAAACCCCCTCTCTATAGAATTTTATTATAGCAAAGTTAAAACCCGCCCTCAAGCATTTTCCTGTTTTGTTATGTTTTGTTATAGAATTGTAATATTAAGATAATTTTTAAGGTTGTCTCTGTTATCGAAACCGTTTATACTGAAATAAAATAATTTTTGCAAATTATCTATAACGGAGGATTCTATGTTAGGAAAATTTTATGATAAGGGAATTGCTCTTATAGAAAAATATTATCATGTCTTTTTTGTTATGTTATCCGCTCTCCTCATATTTCTCTGCTTCTACCGGTTAGATGCCGCCTATATTAATTCCTGGGATGAGGCAAGACACGGTATTAATGCCTATGAAATGACACAGACCGGTAATTATATCGTTAATACCTATGATTATGAGACGGATTATTGGAACTTTAAGCCTCCCCTCAGCTTTTACGGCATACTGTTAGGCTTTAAACTATTCGGCACCAATGCCCTGGGCTTACGCTTTTATTCCGCTTTTGCCTATGCCCTTCTCGGTATCCTTGTGGGATTATTTATGAAAAAACGCTACGGACGGCTGGAGTCCTTATTCTGCATGGGATTCCTGTCAGCTAACTACTTATTCTTTTATGCCCATATGGCAAGGGCGGGAGATGCGGATTCTTTATATATCCTTTTCTTTTCCGCAGCTATGCTGGCCATGCTTTTCATTCCTCAGAATAAAAATATGTTATACGTATGCGGTCTGATGTTCGCCCTGGCTTTCCTTACCAAAAGCTGGCATGCGGCGCTCATAGCTGCCATCGGAGGTCTTTATCTGTTAATTACCGGGGAAATTAAAAAAATAAAAGGAAAGCAATGGCTATTATTTATATCCTCCTTTGTCATACCGATTTTAATATGGGTTGTTTTACGTTTCACACAGGATGGGTTAACATTCTTTAAAGGAATGGTTACTTACGATCTGCTTCAAAGATCTACCACCGCCCTGGAAAGCCACAGCGCCGGTCCCGCTTTTTATTATGACTACCTGTTCAGAGGCGATTATATCTATTTACCTGCCCTGATTTTATGCTTTGTCGGCATCTTTTTCTATAACCGCAGGGCTGTATCGGAGAACAAGGCAGAAATTACCGGTTATTTATTATGGATACTGGTTCCCTTTATTTTATTTTCCGTTTCCAAGACAAAGCTGATATGGTATATATATCCCGTAATCATTCCCTTATTTATGGCAGCGGCAATATTCTTAGCAAAATTAGTAAAGGAAAATCAGATTATTTATCCGTTAAAAATTGTATTATTTGCTGCCGGCATTCTGATAACCGGATTTTATACCCGTCAAAATATAACTATGATTAATGGACTGCAGGGAGATGCCTTCCAAGCCTTTATTATGGAAAGCACCTCTGATGCGGACAGGGATTTGCCTGCCTATATACAGGTAAATGGTGACAAAGAGGATGAGCCGTATACCTGGTCACAAAACGCCCAATTTTTAGCGGAAACAAACGGTAATCATAATTGCGAGAACGGCGGCATTGACGGCTTTTTAGAAAGCAATGTATCCTGTGTCATTTATATCGCAGCCGATTATTACGGTCAAAACATGGACAGGCTTGGTTCCTGTGATATCTTATATCAGGATGGCAGCTATTTATTATTATATAGTCAGGGAAAATAAAATTCATCAACAAAAAATGTAAAAAATAAAGGGACTTATCCATGCCTTGGTTTCCTATACTCAGTTACCCTGCAGGGAAAGTCCTTTTATTTTTTGCAGACAGCCATACCTCTGTCCTTCTATTTTTTTTCCTCTTCTCTCTTTTCCTCTTCTCTTTTTTCCCTTATCTCATCAATGAGAAAGGGCGGCCTGTTTCTGGCGGCATCCAGCGCTCTCCAGATATACTCCCCCAATATGCCAAGCATCAGCATGATGATTCCCGAGGAAAATAACAATAACAGCATCAGTGTCGTCCAGCCTTGTACGGATACCCCCAGAACCAGCCTTTCGATCAGCACCTCTATTGACCATAATATGGATATGATAAAAAACACCACACCCACTCCGGACATAAAGCGTATGGGAAAATAGGAAAAGCTCATCATGGAGTCCAGTACCAGCTTGATTTTCTTGGATAGGGTCCAGCGGGATTCGCCAATCTCCCTGGCCTTTCTATGAAAGTATATTTTATCTGTCTTAAAGCCCACCCACAATACCTGCAGGGTCAGTGCCGAATTCTTTTCATCCAGCATCTCCAGAACCTTAATGACCTGCCTGTCCAGCAGATAACAGTCAAAGCCCCCAAGGGGCATATTTTTGACAATTAATTTTCTTACGATTAAATAATAGAGATTGGCAAAGAATTTTTGCAGTCTGCCCTCGTCCCTGTCGGACCGTACGGCCAATACCACCTTATTTCCCTTTTTCCAGCTTTCATACATTTCCAGTATAAGCTCCGAATCCTCCTGTAAATCCGCCTGTTTCGTAACAGCACAGTCTCCGGTACACTGGGAAAGACCTGCCAATATGGCAGCATGCTCTCCAAAATTACGCGACAGCTTAACAAGCTTTACATTGGCATCCAGCTCCCGGATAGCCGTCATGATCTCATAAGAATTATCTCCGGAGCCGTCATCCACAAATACCAGCTCATACTCATCCAGCTTATGCAATATTTTATTTTTCATATCCTCATATAAGAGCATCAGTGTATCCGCATTATAATATACCGGTATGATAATCGATATTTTACTCATGTGCCTGTTCTACCTCTTTTTTAAATTGTTCATAATCCCTTATGTATTCCTTACCGTCATAATGCTCACTGGCAAGCACTAAAAGAATGGAATCCCCGGAGAAATCATACATATCCTTCCATACCATGGTGGGAATGTAAAGCCCCATTCTCGGTTTATTCAGTTCAATCACCGCCGTATCTTTCCCGTTATCAATCCGTACCTTACTGGTACCCCCTACATTGATCAGCACGAATTCCGTTCTGCGGTTGGCATGCTGCCCCCGGACAACCAGGGGATCGGAGCCATACATATAAAAAACTCTTTTTATTTCAAAGGGAATATCAATGTTTCCTTCCGCAACCACCAGATTGCCTCTTTCGTCACCGAATTCACCGAATTCCAATATCCTGCATTGTTCCGTAACCTTCATGTAGGCTCCTCCGTTTATTTTCTTATGGGTTCTATGTATGTAGATTCTATGTAGTAGGTTCTATGTATAACTAATTGTTTTTTAAACTTATCCTGTTTTTCCTGTTTGTTTTCTTCCCATGGTTTATGAAAAACGGTTCAGTGCCTCAATTACAAGCTCCAGCTCCTCCTTCGTCATTCCGTTATACATGGGAATGGATAATACCTCATTGGCACAGGCCTCCGTAATGGGAAAATCTCCCGCCTTATGGCCCAGATACCCGTATGCTTCCGCTAAATGGGGAGGAATGGGATAATGGATAATGGTACCGATGTCCTTTTGCTTTAAATAAGCTATTAAAGCATCCCTCTTTTTACTGCGTATCACAAATTGATGCCATATATGTGTGGCTTTGTCGGCGGTCTGCGGAAGTGAAATAAGGGGGTTTTTTATTTTTTCAGTATAAAAAGCTGCGATTTCTTCCTTTTCCCTTGTAAGCTCCTCCGCATGAGACAGCCTGACGCGAAGCAGTGCGGCCTGTATTTCATCCAACCGGGAATTGGTACCCACGACTTTATTATAGTATCTCTTTTCACTGCCGTAATTACGGTACACCCTGAAATCAGCAGCAATTCCTTCGTCATTGGTAACAATGGCGCCGCCGTCTCCAAAAGCGCCTATGTTTTTAGAAGGATAGAAAGAAAAACAGCCGATATCCCCAAAGGTTCCTGTCTTTTGTTTATCAAAACAGGCTCCATGGGATTGGGCACAGTCTTCCACTACCTTTAAATGATATTTTTTCGCCAGGACTGCAATTTCATCCATTTGGGATGCCTGTCCATATAAATGAACCACTAATACCGCCTTTGTCCTGTCCGTTATTTTCTCTTCAATTTTTTGTACGTCTATATTATAATAAGCGTTCGGCTCTACAAATACGGGTGTGGCACCATTCATGGTAATTCCCATCACACTGGCAATATAGGTATTCCCCTGTACGATCACCTCATCACCCCTGCCGATTCCCAGAATACGGAATGCCATCCACAGGGCATCCAGACCGCTGGCCAGTCCCACGCAATGCTTTGCCCCTACAAAAGCCGCAAATTCCTCTTCAAAGGCAGTGACCTCCTTACCCAGGACATACCAGCCCGAGCGCAGAACCCTTAAGGCTGCAGCCTCAAATTCACTTTGGTATTGATAAAACCCCCTGTCCAGGCGGTTTGGCATAATCTTCATTCTTTTCTCCGTTGTGTTAATATTGTGTGACAAGAAAGAGTC
>CAMJWQ010000105.1 GCA_946409475.1 uncultured Lachnospiraceae bacterium | reverse complement strand
GACACATACATGGTAAAAGCATCCTCTTCTTCCGTCATGTCCGCACAAAATGGTTCCGATAATACGGTTATTCTCCTCTGCTACAATACAGGTTGTGGAATTTCTTTTTATAAACCGTTCAATTCCTTCATAGGAATCGTCCATGCTCCGAATGGCAAATCCCTCTATGCTGCTCCAAAGGGCACGCATCCCTTCATAGTCCTCTATTTGCATTGTTCTAATCATTCTCTAATCCTCTTTTACGGAAACATCGGTACCAGGTCAAGTCCCATATTTTCCTTAATTCCGAACATTAAATTCATATTCTGCACTGCCTGGCCCGCAGCTCCCTTTACCAGATTATCCATGGCTCCCATGATTATAATCCGGTTCGTTCTCTCATCGATCACAAAGTTAACGTCTACATAATTGCTTCCCTCCACCCACTTTGTCTGGGGGCAGATATTTTTATCCAGCAAACGAATAAACTGTTCTTTTTCATAATACTTATCATAAATATTTCTTATTTCCTCATAGGTTGCCTTTTCCTTTAATGCGGCATAAGAGGTGGTAAGGATTCCCCTGTTCATAGGTACCAGATGGGGCGTAAAATTAATAAGAACCGGTTCCCCGCCTGCCAGGCCCAGCTGCTCTTCAATTTCCGGAGTATGCCGGTGTGTGGTAACGCCATATGCCTTTATATTTTCATTCACTTCACAAAACAGGCTGTCTGTCTTTGCTCCCCTGCCTGTTCCGGAGGTTCCCGATTTTGCATCAATAATGATTGTTTTCGTATCAATTACCCCTTCTTTCACCAAAGGATAAATGGAAAGAGTGGAACAGGTAGGATAGCATCCGGGATTCGCCACAAGACGTGCCTTTTTAATATCCTCCCTGTTTATCTCACACAAACCATATACGGCTTCCTCAAGAAATTGGGGACTTTTGTGTGTAATTCCATACCACTTTTCATAAACAGACACATCCTTGATTCTAAAATCCGCACTTAAATCCACCACTTTTACTTTCTTAACTATTTCATCATTAAGCAAAGAGGCACATAGGCCCTGCGGTGTTGCCGTAAATACCACATCTACAAGCTCCGCCAGTTCCTCCATGTTATCATCCAGGCATTTTTCCTCTACGATTTGAAACATATTCTGATAAACTTCATAATAGTTTTTATCAATATAACTTTTCGAACCATACCATACGATTTTTACATCTCTATGTCTTAATAAAAGCCGGACCAGTTCTCCTCCCGCATAACCTGTTGCACCGATAATTCCTGCCTTAATCATAATCATCACTCCTATTATCATTTATATTTGATTTTTTATTTTTCACTGTCTGTTTCAGCCGTTATTATCATTTGACCCGTAAGTATCCAAAATTATTTAAATCCTTTTGGGAAGAAAGGGATGCCTTTTATACATTAACATGTATATTTATGCGTTATAATTGCATATTATTCATTTGTCATCAAATATAGTCCTTCCTTCTTAAACTTTTTTAAAGTTCACTTATGTGATTATATACCTATTTTTAAGAATAAACAAGACTTTTTTCATTTTTTTATTATTATTTACCAAAGTATAATTTTGCATAAAATTACACTTGCATAATCATGCATTATGATGTATATTGTTTATAGCAAACGGATAATCTGTTAAGTAATGCTTGGACTTACTTATAGGGTTACATGATAGGATAACTATTAGGAGGAAGTAATATGAAAGAAAAAGTAATTTTAGCCTATTCCGGCGGACTTGATACGACAGCCATTATTCCCTGGCTGAAGGAAAATTATGACTATGATGTGGTCTGTGTCTGCATTGATGTCGGTCAGGACAGCGAACTGGACGGTTTAGAGGAAAGAGCCAAATTGTCGGGTGCGACTACTCTTTATATTGAAGATTTAGTGGATGAATTCTGTGATGAATATATAGTACCCTGCGTACAGGCGAATGCCATATATGAAAATAAATACTTACTGGGTACCTCCATGGCAAGACCGCTTATTGCCAAAAAGCTGGTGGAAATTGCACGTAAGGAGGGTGCGGTGGCTATTTGCCACGGTGCAACAGGTAAGGGCAATGACCAGGTGCGTTTTGAATTAGGTATTAAGGCCCTGGCTCCGGATTTAAAAATCATCGCTCCCTGGAGATGTAATGAAACCTGGGGCATGAGCTCACGGGAAGAAGAAATCGAATATTGTAAGGCTCACGGCATTGATCTTCCTTTTTCTGCAGACAGCAGCTATAGCAGAGACCGTAATTTATGGCACATCAGCCATGAGGGGTTAGAGCTGGAGGATCCGGCAAGCGAACCCAATTATGACCATTTATTAGTTCTTGGCGTAACTCCTGAAAAAGCACCGGAAGAGGGAGAATACGTTACCATGACCTTTGAAAAAGGTATCCCCGTCAGTGTAAACGGTAAAAAAATGAAGGTTTCCGATATTATCAGGGAATTAAACACCTTAGGCGGAAAGCATGGAATCGGTATTATCGATATCGTGGAAAACCGTGTGGTAGGCATGAAATCCCGCGGGGTTTATGAGACTCCGGGCGGTACTATTTTAATGGAAGCACACCAGCAGTTAGAGGAATTGATCTTAGACAGAGCAACCTTTACGGTCAAAAAAGAAATGGGAAATAAATATGCCGACATCGTATACGAAGGAAAATGGTTCACTCCTCTTCGTGAAGCCATTCAGGCCTTTATCGAATCAACCCAGAAATATGTGACAGGCGAAGTGAAATTCAAGCTATACAAGGGTAATATCATAAAAGCCGGAACCACTTCTCCCTATTCCCTATACAGTGAATCCTTAGCCTCCTTTACAACAGGTGAGCTTTATGACCATCATGATGCCGAAGGCTTTATCAACCTGTTTGGTTTATCCTTAAAAGTACGCGCTATGAAAATGGCTGAGTTAGAAAAAGATAAATAAAACCTAAAAAGGCAAATGCAAGGCCCCGGGCAAAGTGCTTGGGGCTTATTTCTGTTTATTTACTGCCGCAGGAACTGATTTCTTTCATGCAGCTATTATTAATTCCTATACAACTGACAATAGCAATGAACATGTTTTTTTACCTGCCGTAAGCACTCTTCATAAGTATATCCCCTATCGAACTTATTCAATATATAAAATATGGGACCATAAAAATGAAGCGCCATAATGTCAGCCTCATAGCCCTTAAATTTCCCCCTCTGCTGCAGCCCTTGAAATAACTGACTCTGAAATTGAACCGGTGCCTCTAAATAATACTCTTTATAGTACTTTGCGGCCACCTCTGAACGATTCTGTTCAGAAACCAATAATTTTCTAAATAATACAGCAAATTCATTTTGTGTAAAAAAATTAAATATTCCCTCGGCCATTGTAAGAAGCTCATCTTCCTTAATTTCATAGTACGTCTGAACAGTCTGCTTACCCTGTTCTATTGGAATCCGAATCATCGTCGCCGCCGAGTCATACTGCTTGATCATTTCATTAAATATTGCCTGAAAAATATCTTCTTTTCCCTTAAAGTGGTTATATAGGGAAGCTCCCCTGATACCAACGGAAGCAGCAATTTCACGCATAGATACTCCATCATAACCACCGCTTGAAAATAATCTTAACGATTCTTTAATGATCTTTTGTCTCGTGGTCATCTCAACTTCCATGGACGCTCCTTTCCAAGCCAGCCTTGATCCTCCCAATATTTCTTTTCGGTATGACTGCTCCCCCCATTAGCCTTCTGCATATTTGCCATCATGATAAAAATAAATTTTGTTTTTATTGATACATGGGGCAGCGTCTCCTTAGAAAGATTTTGTGCAAGTCTTGCCATATTTTTTCTGATTTTAATTTTCTTTTTTTCATTTACACCATCCCAATTCATAGCCTGCACATTAATTCCATATTTCTTTATCCATGGTATTCCCCAATAAAACAAAGTTCTGGCAACCGGCTTTATAGCATGTGCCGTTCCTGCTCCTGCTGCGGTTGATATGATAACTGCCTTTTTACGAAACATGCATCTCCTTGGTTTATGTGCAAGCCAATATGTAAACGTTAAGTCCATAAATGCCTTCAAGGATGCCGACGGTGCCATACAATAATTAGGAGTTGTGAAAACCAGTAAATCTGACTGCTCCATTTCCTGCATAATTATATTCTTTTCCCGATAGTATGGACACTTGGTCTCATCCTCAATACAGGCATAGCATCCGGAGCAGAAATGGTTCAAATCCTTTGGAAGAAAAAATTCTTTCACATCCTTCTCACCTGTAATCCGGTCTATCAGCTCTTTTCCAATATGGTATGTACTTCCTTTATGATTTTGGCCATTAATCATCGTAATTTTCATGCTTAAATCATCCTCCCCGATTTCTCAGAACCCTCCTCCAATACAGCAAAGATCAGATTGTATACTGCCAATCGTAAAAAGACCTGCTAATGTGTCTGTACCTAGCAGCCGTATACATAATATAACCAATAGCTGCAAGCGCCATAACGGTTGATACAATTGATACTATATTTTGAAAATAAAATTCTATAATCACGCTTCCTAACATTTGTTAGTTTTTATTGTAACTAACAAATGTTAGTTTGTCAAGGATACAATCATATATTTAACATCTTTTTAAAATAAATGTTTGAACATCTATCATCTCTTCTTTCGTTCCTTTTTAAAGTTTATATAGCTGTTATATCATGACAAAACACCCACGAAAACCTCCTTTCAAAAATGTTTCATATTTCTATCTGCTTGCATTAAAAAAAGCCGTTAGATTTCTCTAACGACTGATTCCAGGTATTACTTTAAATGACCAAACCTGAAACGATTTTTTTACAGCTTAGGCCCCTGTATTAAATCTTATTCGCGATGTTAGCCAATTCCACAGAGGCGGCTTTAATATCTTCTATAGTTGCTGTTACTTCTTCCGTTGAGGCAACCTGCTCCTGGCTGGAAGCAAGAGAATTCAGACTTTTAATCTTTGATTCTTCCACCTTTGCAATAATAGTATCTGTAAGCTTTTTAATTTCGGGAACCGTACTGACTGACTGTTCCGATAATTTATTGATTTCCGCTGCCACTACTCCAAAGCCTCTTCCGGCAGAGCCGGCTCTTGCTGCTTCAATAGAGGCATTAAGGCCTAACATCTTCGTAGAATCCGCAATGGACTTAATCAGCCTGCTTATTTGGACAATTTGATTTGCCAATTCGGTTATCTCTTCGATTTCTTTATTTACTTCCTGTTCATTGCTATGTATCGTGCCGGAAACAGCAGCTATTTCCTGCACTGCTGTTAATACCTCCGAAAGCTGCCTTTCCAGATTAACCGACAGATTTTTTAGGTTTAATTCTGCCTGCTTTGGCCTTAAAATATTAACTACTCCCAGAACTTCTTTTGTTTCATGGTCAAAGTACGGACCGGCAAGCACACGGATAGGAGGACCGTAGATCAGTGTATCATCATCTGCATGAGCACATTTACCTGTGCTGATTGCCTGGGTAACAACCGCCGTATCCGTAATGCCAAATCCGGGAACCACCGCAGGTATATCATACAGTTCGCTCCGCTGTACATCAAGCACTTCTTTCGTATTTGTTATCGTTATCATAGAGCCCTCTGAAAAAAGCTCCGCGATAATAGGCGCAATATCATGAAATGCATTCAGCAATGGAGGTATGATGGGAACAATGGTAAGAAAGATGCTTATACATTCTTCTTCCTCATTAATAATTGGAACTGCCGTTATATTCAGTTTTTTACCAATTGCTTCATCATATTCCTTTCCAGATTGTATCTGCTTTGTTTTAACCGCATCATCAATTAGCACTTTATGTACGGTTCCGCTTTCTATGAAATTATCCTTATCAAAATTTACGGATGCTATTTCCCAGATGATTTCCTCCTTCTCTACAATGGCATACATTACACCCTCCGGATATAACCCCATCTGTGTCATTGCAAATTCCTTAACTGTTTCTATATTCTTTTCCCTGATCATCTTTACTCCTTTCTCTGAACCCATCTAAATACAGATGGATTACTGTCCTGTCTCTTCCGCAAGGAACAGCGGCTTTTTGGTCATTTATTACAGCCTGTCTGCTACCGCTAAGGCTGCTTCCGTAGCGGAATTGGCCTGGCCTACTTTCTTAGCATCTCCTATTACATACAACTCCGGTACAATTCCTTTTAATACTTCCTCCAGAGGATTCACCGGCTTTACCCCCATTGCCAAAACGATACTGTCAAATCCTGTGATTTTTTCTATGTTACCATTTTGCTCATAAATAACGCCGTCTGTTAGAAATTCCATGATTTTAGCGTTCAGGATCAAATCTGTTTTACATTCCATAACCCGTGAAACCAGATGTTCCCTAATTCCAAGAAAGGTTTCCATTGCAATATCCGCAAGCATATCTATAATCGTACAATTACGGTTATGACTGCCTAAAAATCCGGCAGTTTCACTTCCAATCATTCCTCCGCCGGCAATCAGTACTTTCCTGCCAACTTCTTTTTTCCCCTCCAGAACATCAGCTGCAGTTACAAAATCCGGATTCTTTATTCCCATAATATCCGGCAGCAGTGGTTCTCCTCCTGTTGCTATAATGACAGTGTCGGGCTTTTCTTTTATAACCAGCTCCCTGGTAGCTTCCGTATTAGTTCTATAACGCACACCATACTTATTTCCCATAGTAATATAATATTTTATGGCACTTAGTATCAAATGCTTCGAAGGCGGTATTCCTGCAATTCGGAACTGTCCTCCCAGCTTATCTTCCTTTTCATATACCGTGACCTGATGCCCCCGTTTTGCAGCCACCCAGGCAGCCTCCAGACCGGCGGGTCCGCTTCCAATTATCATAACTTTTTTAGGATGCATTGCTTTTTCCAGCTTATATTCACCCTCATGTCCGGTACGAGGATTCACCAGACATGAAATCTTCAATTTCTGCGGATTCATCAAATACCCGGCACAGGATTGCAGACAAGCGATACATGGAGATATTTCCTCAATCCTATTTTCCTTTACCTTATTAGGAAATTCCGGATCTGCAAGGGATTCTCTGCCTAATGAAACAAAATCCGCTTTTCCGGTGGCCAACACATCCTCCGCAATTTCCGGAGTATTTAACCTTCCTACGGCAATTACCGGTATGGATACGGATTCTCTGATTTCAGACGCCGTATAAGCATTAAAACCAGCGGGTGTATCCGCCGGCATGAACATCCACTTCAGGCTTCCGTAAGTGCAGATTGTTACATGAATGGCATCTGCACCTGCTTCTTCAAAATATCGGGACAATATTTTGGTATCGGAAACGGTCAGTCCGTCATCCACTTTTTCATCCCCGCTGATCCGCACAATGACCGGGAAATCATTTCCACATTTCTTCTTGATATTTTTAATAATCTCAACCGGAAACTTCGCCCGTCCCTGAATATTTCCTCCAAATTCATCAAAACGTTTGTTTACCTGCGAAGAAATAAACTGAGCTACCAAATACCCATGTGCGGCGTGTACTTCCACTGCGTCAAACCCACTGGCTTTTGCTCTTTTCGCTGCATCACCAAATTTTTCCACAAGTTCATAGATCTCCGTAACGCTCAACTCATGAGGAATCACATCAAATACGGGACAGGCAACAGAGGAGGAGGAAACAGGCTGTCTTCCAATTAGCTCAGGAGAAGTCTGGCGGCCTGCATGGTGCAGCTGAATTGCTGTTTTCGCACCATATTTATGGATTTTCTCCGTCAGCTCCTGCCAATATGGAATAAATTCATCGCTCCATAATCCTGGCTGGTTGGGTGTACAAATACCCTGCTTATCCACACCTGTTACTTCCACAATAATAAGTCCAAATCCACCTTTTGCCCGTTCCACATAATAATCCACGGACTGCCTTGTTATATGTCCGTCTTTATCTCCATAGCTTGTTCCCATGGCCGGCATAACAAAACGGTTTTTCAAAAACATGGACCCAATTTCACCTGACTTAAGTAAATTATTAAATTGCATACTTTGCTCCTATCTGCGTTCTTTTACGTTTGATAACTATAGCTTCTCTATCTTTTTCTTTTCAAAAGTAAAATAGCATGGTATTATATTGATAATAGTTTAACATTTAAACTCTTTTTTAACTTTATTAAACAGTATATAACAAAGAATCCTTAATAGCATTGTTATATAAAACAAAATGATTATAAAATACAGTGCTTTATGCACATATATGCGGTTGCTGCAAATATCCTCATACAAAGAACAGGAATAGATAATAAAAACTGCGTCAATTAAATAAAATCCGGTTCCATGCATATATATCGCATAGCTTTCGGATTTATTTAAGGAGTTATTTATGATTAACTACATACTACTAAAGAAAAAATTATCAAAATACCAATTGCAGGGTATCTCCGGTCTTAATACTTTCTTTCTTACCTGTAATACCCTGACGGAGCATACCGTCTGCAAAAGAGGCACTCTCTATATAGGCTATTCCAAACATGTAAAAGCAAATTATTTAGAGGATGATTCCATTGGCTTTCTTTTACTGGATAGCCCTAAGTACGATATAACCGGATCCAGGGCTGCCATGATTCTCCTGCTCAACCGGAACATTGATATCTGGGATTTCCTCCATGAAGTCCAATGTATCTTCCAGGAGCAGACGAACTATCTGAACAGCAGCTCATTGTTTATCGATGGTCTACTGCAGGAAAAAAGCATCTCCGAACTAATCGCTATTGGTTCCCAGTTGCTTGGCAACCCCATCATGCTTACGGATGCCTCATTTAAAATCGTTTCTATGTCAGAAAACCAGCAGGTAAAGGATAAAGTTTGGCAGGACGCAAAAAAATTAGGGTACTGCAGTGCGGAATCCATCTCCTGTTTTAAACAGGATGAGGCCTCCGCCAGATTATTTAACAGTAACAAGGCATTTATCTACAAGACCGGCTTAGGGAAGCATATGCCCCGGATTCTAAAAAAAATCTCCACCCGGAGTAAAGTTTTAGGATACCTGGTGGTATTTGAGGTAAATCGCAAATTAGAAGATTACCATTTGGAAATGACAGATTTTCTCTGCAACTTTTTAGCATTCGAACTAAAGAACCATTTAACCGTTTGTAACACCGATAAAATATATGAAAGTCTTATTTTAGACCTGCTGCAAAATAAAACCTTATCCGATTTATCCCTGTCCGACCGTATCCGTTCATCTAATTGGAGCATCCGCCCCATACTCAGACTGATCTATATCGAAGTTGATACCAAAAAAACTTTAGACTATTATTTTGACTATATCAATAACCGGTTGCAGCGTATTAATCCCTTTGCAAAGGTGGTACGTTTTGACGGGCATATTCTGGTGGTTCTTAATTATAACAGCTCCTGTGAATATGATTTAATTTCCGTCCAGGTTAAAAGCCTCTTGGTACAGTACAGGTTATATTCCGGTTTCAGTATTGCCTTTTCTAACATAGCCAATATTTATACTCATTATTTGCAGGCTAAAACTGCACTGAATCTGGGTAAGCTGTTACAGAATAATGACCACTGCTATTATTATAAAGATTTATGCTTTTATCATCTGTTAAGCTGTATGGATACTCATCAGTTATCCGGCCTCTGCTCTCCTCACTACCTTCAGCTAAGCCGGCATGATAAAATAAATTCCACGGAATACTGCGAAACCCTCTATCAATACATTCTGTCTGCCAACAATATTTCAGCCGCCGCAAAAGTATTGCAAATACATAGAAATACCATGAC
>CAMJWQ010000104.1 GCA_946409475.1 uncultured Lachnospiraceae bacterium | reverse complement strand
CCCGTTCGCAGTGTCATGGAAAATACCTCCCTGGCGGTTTTAAAGAAATATTTTTACAAGGGATATAACCACAAAGAAAAAGAGAAAAATGATATTGAAAAGGTGTTCGGCAAAGTACGGGTCAAAACACCCGGCTTGAAGACACCTATTGAAAGTCTGAGCGGCGGAAACCAGCAAAAGGTAATTTTAGCAAAATGGATGCTTTGCGACAGTAAGGTTCTTATTTTGGATGAACCTACCCGCGGTATTGACGTGGGAGCCAAGAAAGAGATATATGAATTAATGTCTTCCTTTGCGAAAAGCGGAAAAGGGATTATCATGATATCTTCCGAGCTGCCGGAGCTGATAGGGATGTGTGACCGTATTTATGTGATGAAGGAAGGCAGAATTACCGGGTGCCTGGAAAACAGAGAGCTTTTCACACAGGAAACAATTATGGGATATGCAGTTTCATAATTACTTTTTAATAGGTAAGGAAGGTTAGAATGAAGAATAAAAAAAACGTGTTGGATATTTCAAAATATATCTCAAAATATAGTCTGCTAATTATTTTAGCTGTCATGATTATCGTATGCAGCTTTGCCAATGAAAATTTTTTGACGGTAACCAATCTGTTAAATGTAGTGAAGCAGCAGTCTGTTTATATTTTATTGGCACTGGGTGCGATGCTGCTTATTTCGGCGGGATGTCTCGACCTTGCGGCAGGCTCAAACCTGGCTTTGGCCAGTGTGGTGGCTTTGATTGCTTATATAAAATTACCAAATGTATTTGTTGCATTTGCTTCCGCAATTATAGTGGCGGTAGCCTGTAACTTAGTCAGCGGAATAATGGTAACGCATTTTAACACGCCGCCCTTTATAGCAACCCTGGCGATGCAGTTAGTTGCAAGAGGCCTGGCACTGTATATTACAAAGGGGCAGAATATGTCGGGAGTAGGACCGGATTTAGCCGAGGTGGGGCAGGGAAGTACTCTTGGCATTCCCAATAGTATTTATATTATGCTCGTATTATTTTTCATAACAATTTACATAACGAAGCAAACAAAATTAGGGCGGTCTATTTATGCGGTAGGGGGTAATGAAGCGGCAGCAAATGGATCCGGTATTGACGTAAAGGCCGTAAAGTTAAAAACCTATGCACTTAATGGTGTGCTGACGGGTGTGGCGGCGACAATATATCTGTCACGTGTAAACAGTGCCATGCCTAACGGAGCACAAAGCTATGAATTTGATGCCATGATAGCGACCATTGTAGGAGGAACCAGTTTTTCGGGTGGGGTTGGCTCGGCTGTCGGCACGGTAATCGGAGCATTTATTGTGGGTTTTCTGAATAATATCATGAATCTGATGGGAATTGATTCCTATCTCCAGCAGGTAGTGAGAGGAATTATCATTGGTGGTGCGGTTATTTGGGATATCTACTTTAAAAACAAAAAAACATTTAAAAAGAGTTAAAGGGAAGGAAGGAAAGTTATGAAGAAGGTAATGAAGAAAATGACAGTAATGGCACTTATCATGAGCATGGTGGTCACGTTAATGGGGTGTGGCAGCAGTTCTGCAAAAAATGGTGAAGATGACGGAAAATATAAAGTCCTGTTTGTCTGCAGAAACCGGGCGGATACTTTCGCCGCCCGTCTGGCAACCGCTTTTCAGGATTACGCGGATACTGCCTACGGTGATGATTTTGCATTTGACATCCAGGATGCGCAGGCGGACAGCGATAAGGAAAATCAAATCATTGAACAGGGGGTTGCCGCCGGATATGACTGTATCATTGTTCAGCCTAATGACAGTGATTCACAGACACCTTATGTAAAATCCGCCGTGGAAGCCGGTGTCAAAATGATTACTACAAATGCAGGTATACGTGATATTGAGGGCGCATCCTGGATCGACGCGGATCCCTACGAACGGGTAAGGTAATTGCGGAGCTGGCAGTAAAAAATGCACCTGAAAATGCGAGAGTAGTCATTATGTCATGTAATCCCGGAAATCTTCATACGGAAAGCCGTTTACAGGCATATAATGATATTTTTGTTGCGGAAAGAACGGATTGTGAAATCCTGGCACAAAAGATTTGTACGAAGGCTGATTCGGCAACCTTTATGGAAACTATGGAGGACTGGGTACAGGCATACGGAAAAATAGATGTGTGTCTTACCATCGGAGATGATCTTGCAAAAGCCTGCTATGAGGTTGTAAAGGATGATCCGACCTTTGCGGAAACACAATATTATGCGGTGGATGCCAATCCGGATGCATTATTGAGAATTAAACTGGGTACGCAGACAGCAACGGTTATGCAGGACACCAAAGAGCTGGCACAAAAAAACCTGGATGCCGCCTATAAGCTGCTGACAGGTGAGGAGGAAGTAATTGAAGAAGCCATTGAAACGATTCTTATTACCAAGGATAATGTGGATGAATATATAGATTATTATATAGAACAGGGGGCAATGACGCAGGAAGAATATGATGCGGTATTAAGCCAGCTGGGAGAATAATATCGGCAGATAAGGCAGAGAGAACGGAACCAGATTAATTTTTAATCTGGTTCTGTTGATTGAAAGGCTGCAGGGAAAAATTATCGAAGGAAAAAAGGAAGCTATGTAATAGATAATAACGGTTGACGGAGGTAAATAGAGTGGAAGAAAAAAGAATACGGGAATTGCTGTGTCTGGGCATGAAAATACGTAAAAAGGGATTAGAGGCAGTGCAGGCGGCAGGCTCCGGTCATATAGGAGGCTCCTTTTCATTGGCAGACATTTTGTCGGTACTGTATTTTGAAAAAATGAATATCGATCCCCGGAATCCGAGAGAGGAAGACAGGGACAGGTTCGTACTGTCTAAAGGGCATTGTACACCGGCAATGTATGCGGCCCTGGCTTTAAAAGGCTATTTTCCCGAAGAGGAGCTGAAAAAATTCAGACATATTGACAGCAATTTGTCCGGCCATGTGGAAATGACAAAAATACCGGGGATTGATATGTCCGCAGGCTCATTGGGGCAGGGCTTCTCTGCGGCAGTCGGAATGGCAGTCTCAGGAAAGGTGTATCATAAAGATTATTATGTATATACGGCTTTGGGAGACGGGGAACTGCAGGAGGGACAAATATGGGAAGCTTTCATGGCGGCAGGAAATTATAAGCTGGATCATTTAATTGCATTTATAGACAATAATAATCTGCAAATTGACGGTACCATTGAGGAAGTCATGTCTCCTTATCCCATTAAAGAAAAGATAGAAGCATTTAAATGGAATGTCCTTGAGATTGACGGACATAATCCGGAGCAGACAGCGGATGCCGTTGATAAGGCAAAAGAATGCAAGGGAAGGCCTACGGCAATAATTGCAAAGACGGTAAAAGGGAAGGGAGTTTCCTTTATGGAGAACAATGTGAACTGGCATGGAAAGACGCCGGATGCGGAACAATTTAAGCAGGCTTTCGAAGAGCTGAACGAACAGATTCTTAAGTGGGAGGTGTAGGAATGGCCGATATTATTTCAACAAGAGAAGCCTACGGACGGGCATTGAGCAAATACGGAGAAAGAGAAGACATCCTTGTATTTGATGCGGATTTAACGATTTGTACCATGTCCTGCTATTTCGCGGAAAAATATCCCGGTAGATTTTTCAATGCGGGAATAGCGGAAGCAAATATGATTGGGATGTCTGCCGGGGCTGCAACGACAGGAAAAATAGCTTTTTGTCATACCTTTGCCATGTTTGCCGCAGGGAGAGGGTATGATCAGATCCGCAATTCCATAGCCTATCCCAAGCTGAATGTTAAAATCGTGGGAACCCATGCAGGACTATCGGTAGGCGAAGACGGTGCAACCCATCAGTGCATAGAAGACTTGAGCTTGATGAGAACAATTCCCAATATGACCGTTATATGCCCCTGCGATGCCAATGAAACGGAAGAAGCCGTGAAGGCCATGATTGCCTATAACGGGCCCTGTTATTTGAGGCTGGGAAGAAGCGGAGTGGAAAGCATCACTAATTATTTTCCAAAATATAAATTCATACTGGGGAAGGGTGTTTTATTAAAGGAAGGAACAGATGTTTCTATTATTGCAGCGGGACAGATGGTACAGGCAGCATTAAGGGCGGCAGATATACTGGAGAAAAAAGGGATAGAGGCCATGGTTATCAATATCCATACTTTAAAGCCCCTGGATAAGGAAATCATACTTATGGCCGCTAAAAAAACCGGAGCCATCGTTACTTCGGAAGAACATAATATAATAGGCGGACTGGGAGCGGCAGTGGCGGAAGCAGTGACTTTGGAATATCCTGTACCTGTGATACGCCATGGAGTGGAAGATGTGTTCGGACATTCGGGAAAGGCGGAGGAATTGATGGAAAAGTATGGCCTGACAGCGGAAAATCTGGCGCGGAAAGCAGAAATAGCAATACAAATGAAGGGATAAGATAAATACATATTTCCCTTAAAAAAGGATACTGTAGATTTCAGTATCCTTTTTTTACAATATACTCCTGCAATTGCTTATGCCACTCAACCGTATCATAAATTTGAGGATCCGTAGCTTCACCGAATAAAAGGTCTAACAAATGCCTTGGTCTTTTACCTCCGATATACATGGATTTAATACAGGAGACGCAATAGACGCAGACCTCTCATGAATGAAGAAAACAGCCGGAGGATAGCTCCAATCGGCTGTTTGAAAATGGAGCATAGGGGACTTGAACCCCTGACCCCCACACTGCCAGTGTGGTGCGCTCCCAGCTGCGCTAATGCCCCAAAGCGGATGTGTATGCTTCGATAAAAATACGAACGATATGATTATACACGAAAAAGAAAGTTTTGTGTAGTAGTTTCAGTAAAAAAATTTTTTCTTGTATAATCGTTAACCCAGGTTCTGCCTCAAGCTTAAAAACATTTTCAGAAAATAGCAAACCGCACGGTTTCCCTGAAAGTTTTTCCGGATTTCCCGCATATCCCATTATCACTTGTTTTCACTTAATAAAGTTACTATCATGCGGATTGCAAGTGATTTAATCGTATGGAGTTCTTCCGGCGCCAGCCTTTGCTGAATATAATTATGACTTACCTGTTCTGCTATGTTATAGCCAATTCTTACCTTTTCCGGTAAATTGATTTTCGAAAATCCTGCAGATTCCAATAGCTTACAAAGCTTGGACAGTACGTCATTTTCAAAGTCATTAAATAAAACCAGTATTTCCTTTTCAAGCAGGGACAATGCTAAAAACTCATTATGAGCTTCCACATTCATTGTATGTGATAAAATGGATATATCCATAAATTGTTCAATCAAGGCGGGTAATTCGTCCTTGCCGACAGGAGCAGCCAATAAGGGCCGGAACTGCTCGGATAATGAGAAAATATAGTATTGGACCACTTCTAAAAGAATAGCTTTCTTATCTTTGAAGTAGCTGTACACGATGCCCGTCGAAACACCGGCATCCTGGGCAATTTCCGCCGTATTCGTCTTATAGTAGCCTTTATCGCTGAAAAGCCTGTAACTGCTCATAATAATTTTCTGTTTTTTTTCTATTGACCTTTTTTGCTTTGGTTCTCTGATTTTTTCTGCTTTTTCCATTCTTCCTCCACGCTGTTTCGATTGTATATGCCTATTATACAGCAAAAATTTTGTCAAATCAACAAACATGAAATCAATTTCATATTCTATTGACATTTCAAATAAAACGTCGTATACTAAACATGAAATTTATTTCATATTAAGGAGGATTCATATGGAACAGGAAAAAAACATTACACTCAAACATTATAAATTTTATCTGATATTCATGCTTATCGCTTGTGGCGGAGCATTCATCTGGCAGTTTTTCCTGCCGGGCTTTGGTGGGAAATTTACAAGTTGGGAAAACAGCATCGGCTGGCAGCGTGAGATAGCTTTTTGGAATATCGGTATTATCAGCTCCATTATTGTGGCACTTGTCAAACAGAACATTGATTATATGAAAATACTAACCTTTCAATCGACAGTTCTCTGCCTGGTATTAGGGGCTAATCATCTTGTTTCACTGCTGCGCAATTTTTCGCTAACCTATGTGATGCATATTGCAGGGATTTTTGAAGTTTTTCTTTTGGGTGGTATTTGGGGCACCGTTTTATTATGCAAATCAAAAAAACAGGCAGAATAAAGCATTCGTCCCAATAATGCCGCTCCCTGTTCTCTTTCTTTATTTTATCCGCTTCCGGCTGCTCCGTGCAAATCATACTGCTTTCGTGCCGGGTGCGGTACCGCTCCCTGTTCTCTGCCCTGCGGCAGCCGTCATGGACTGTATGTCCCTTAAATCCTGTTTGGCCTTACTCTGTTAATATTTCTTTTAAAGTACCAAGTCCCCGCTCCAGAAGCTCCAAGCTCTTGGGAGAGCTTATTGCCAATCTGGCCGCAGGCTTCACTACCGCACTGCCGACAATAAAGCGTTCACACCCAAACACCTGTACTCCATGTACCTTTGCGGTCTGCTCAAACTTTTTTCCAGTCCATTTTTCCGGTAATAGAAGCCAACGAAATTGTGAATGGGAATCGCCTAAAACGTTATAATTGGATAGATATTTCTCAACAATTTTATTTCGGGCGTTAAGCTCCTGCTTTTTTTCCTCCACAATCTTATAAGCTATTCCGCTGTCTATCAATTGTGACACGATTTCAGCTTCAAGCGGCGGAGCCATTACGTTAATATTGCTGTTTCCATTGATCAATTCTTCCGAATAATCAGGTGGCATTGATAAGAAAGCAATACGTAATCCGGCAGAAAGCGAATTAGATACCGTGGAGATATAAATACTTTGTTCCGGAATAATACTTGTTATGGGGGGGTTCCGTTGTTCACTTAAAAAGGAATATGTGCCGTCCTCCATACAAATCAAATTATATTTTTTCACCACATCCGCTATGGCGGAGCGCTCTTCCACGTCCATAGATATCGTGGTAGGATTATGATGATCCGGTATGACATAGATACCTTTAATATTGTCATTTTTACATATTTGCAAAAGGCTTTTTACATCCATAGTCCGGCCGGTATATGGAACCGGTATGAGCTGTATTCCCAAATTGCCTGCTATGTTTTTTATACCGGGATAGATTACGGCATTTGTTGCTATTTTATCTCCATATTGAAAAAGAGAAGCTAAAATTATGGCAAGTGAATTTTGTAACCCTGATGTGATTAAAATATTTCTGGCGGATACATTTAAGCCAAATTCCGATAACCATTTTTTCCCGCTTCGCTTATGCAAAAGCCTGCCCGATACCTCCGAATACTCTAATATGCTGTCTATACTGGCTTTTTTTGTCAACTGCTTCAGCATAAGGGCCACATACTTGTTTTGTTTATACGGTGGATGGGAAGCTCCTAGGTTAATACAATGCTCTAATCCACTTTCATTCAGCATCGGGAGATTTGATATGACATCAGACGCAATAAATGTACCTCGTCCTGTCTCGCCGCTTATCAGTCCCTTTGAAGTGCAGAGCTTAAATGCTCTGGCAACTGTACTCAGATTCACATCTAAATAGTCTGCAAGCTCTCTTTGCGGCGGCAGTTTATCATTGGGCCGAATAACTCCATCTCGTATATCATGCTCAAGACTTTGAGCAATCTCAGCATAAAGCGGCACAATGCCGCTCTTTGAAATGTGAGGTTTCCATGTCATAGGGTAGTATTCAAATGAATTAACCGGCATATTGCTGAACACCTTTCAAAATTGTTTTGCAAACAATTTTACCATTGAAGCCGAACAATTTCAAGTGTATACTTATTAACATATAAGAAGGAGCAGTATTATGGAAAAAAGAATATTATTATTGGGTAATCCAAAGCTCTATGAGAAAAGTATACCAATTGAAAAAAACGAATTATCACAATTACACGCAATTATTCAAGACCTGCACGATACACTCATTGCGTTCCGAAACAAGTACCACGCGGGCAGGGCGATTGCGGCACCGCAGATTGGCGTACAAAAACGCATCTTGTATATGTGCATTGATAAGCCTGTTGTTTTTCTTAATCCCGTATTGGAAATGATAGGAGATGAGCAAATGGAGGTCATGGACGATTGTATGTCTTTTCCCAATTTGCTGGTAAAGGTGAAACGATACAAGAGATGCCGCATAAGGTATCGCGATATGGAATGGAATAAAGAAGAAATGATTTTAGAGGGTGATCTGGCAGAGCTTTTACAACATGAATATGACCATTTAGACGGAATACTTGCTACAATGAGAGCTGTTGACAGTCATTCTTTTTATTTGAAGCAAATGCTGGAAGAACAACGGCTATGCGAGGCTGGGCCAGACGCACCTGCTATTTGAAAACTATGGATATTGGAGAGACCGTATGAAAAAAATAGGAATCTTAGGCGGAATTAGTGCCGCGTCCACGCTTCATTATTACGAAAGGCTGCATGCTGTGTTCTTTCGTGAAAATAAGCATTACTATTATCCGGAGATTGTAATTGACAGTTTGAATTTTCAATACTTTACCGACTTAGAAAACCAAAATAGAATGGACGAATATCGTCAATACATTCTTTCCGGCTTGAATAATTTGCAAAAGGCCGGTGCGGAGTTTGCAATTATGGCAGCAAATTCACCTCATTCCGTATTAGCAGATATTATTGACGCTGCTCCGCTGCCTATTCTTAGCATCGTAGATGCTGTAGGGCAGCGAGCGCAGAAATCAGGGCTGAAAAAACTGCTGCTTACAGGGATAGCCTATACCATGCAGGGTACTTTTTATCATAGCGGATTAAAAAAGTACGGAATTGAAGTGCTCGTACCAAGTAAAGAAGAACAGGAAACCATCGACCAAATAATCTTTTCAGAATTAGTAATTAACCGGGTAACTGACGTTTCTAAAAGAAAATTTTTGAAAACAATATCATCTTATCCTGTTGATGGCGTTATTTTAGGCTGTACGGAACTTCCTCAACTTGTTTCACAAGCGGATACCGGTATATGCTTGCTTAATTCATTAGAAATTCACTGCGAGGAAACATTGAAATATGCTTGTGCTGCGGAATAATTGATGACCGTGGCCGCAGAATCTGCCATTGCCGGCAAATTCTTAAGGACGGCATTCCGGGAATCAGAGACAGAAGGGTAGTGTATCATTGCTCTGCCGGGCGATTAAGGGAGCGAAAAAATGAAAATACATGGCTTGTTCCGGCTGACCTTGAAAAACCGGCTGACGCACAATATGAGCCGTAAAGAAAAAGATGGTGAAAATAAATGAAACGGATATTTTTGGTTGAGGATGATAAGGCAATCGCTAAAAACCTTATACTTTTGCTCCGCTCGGAGGGATTTACAGTCGCCCACGCCCCTACGCGGGGAGAGGCCCTTGCCGCGCTTGCCGGGAATAAATTTGACCTGGCGCTGATTGATATTTCCCTGCCTGACGGAAATGGCTTTACGGTTTGCACGGAAATCAAAGAAACAGGGGATATTCCCGTTATCTTTCTGACGGCTTCCGGCGATGAGGCGAGTGTTGTTACCGGGCTGAACATGGGCGCGGACGACTATATCACCAAGCCTTTTCGTCCGCGTGAATTGATTGCGCGAATTGGAACCGCCCTGCGAAAAAGCGGGCGTTCCGGGTCGGCTTTTGAAATTCGCGGGCTTTATGTTGATACGGCAAGCGGCGTTGTGAAAAAAAACGGCAACGAGGTTTTCCTTTCAGCATTAGAATACCGCTTGTTGCTGGTGTTTATTAGCAACCCCAAAAGTATTATCACGAGGGGCAGGCTGCTTGACGAATTGTGGGACGCGGCGGGCGAGTTTGTCAATGACAATACATTGACC
>CAMJWQ010000103.1 GCA_946409475.1 uncultured Lachnospiraceae bacterium | reverse complement strand
TAATAATACATTATCATATAATAAAAAGCATATTAAATATATCTATACTATAAGAGGTGAGCAGATGGCCATAACCATTAAAGACGTCGCACGGGAGGCAGGCGTATCCATTTCAACCGTTTCTAAGGTGATTAATAACTCCTATACCATATCCGAAGCAACCGCGGAAAATGTCAGGCAGGTAATGAAGCGATTGCATTATTATCCAAACTTAAGAGCCAGGAATTTTGTTTGCAAATCTACCAGGACCATAATTTTTTTAACCAATCTGGAAAAGGATTCTGCTTTTACCAATCCTCATATGTTCGAAATCATGTGCGGAATACAAAGGGCTTTAAAAGATAAGGATTACAGTCTTCAAATAGTCAGCGCCAATACGGACGAGGAACAGAACGAAGCAGTCGAAAAAATTATCGCACAGCAAATAGCAGACGGTATTATCATCCACGGATGCGCCGATAACAAAACCATAGTTCCTATTATCATAAAATCCGGCTTTCCTCATATGGTTATTGGTTGTCCGAATTTTGAAAGCCAGCTGTGCTGGATGGATACCAACAATTATCTCTCAGGAGAGATTGCCGCCAACCACCTCCTCGATGAGAATTATGAAAAAATTGCCTTTGTCGGAGGGGCAGATAGCGACTTTATCTCCGTTCATCGACTACAGGGCTATAAAACCGCTTTAGCGGAAAGAGATATATCCGTTCCTTCCAATTACATTAAATTAGGCGCCCTAAATCTAAACAATGCAAAGCCGCTGATTGAAGCACTGATCAACGAACCAAACCGCCCGGATTCTATTATTTGTGCAAACAACGTAATTGCCTTAAGTGCAATGAACATTATCCAAAAAAGCGGTCTGACGGTACCGGATGATATTGCCGTCATTACCTTCGATGATTTCCCTTATTCACGCATTACCGATCCCATGCTTACAGTGGTAAATATCGATGTTTTCGAAATGGGATTGCAGGCAGGTTCCATGATATTAAAAAAAGTCAAAAAACCCAACCTGCAGATTCAATCCTACTCGACTCTTCCTCAGCTTATCGTCAGGGAATCCACCGTCAGGAGTCGAAGTTGAAAAGCTTAAGGCATGGTGCAGTCACATAGCAAAAGAGGCATAAGCCTGATTTCTTAAGGTCTATGCCTCTTTTATACAATGTGTTTACTAATCAGCCATGCGGAAATGAGTGTGCAAATTGACCGTGAGCGCTTGCACTCCAAGGACTATTTGTACACTCATTTCTATAGGGCGGACGCCTCACATGCATAATGTGCCGGCCCATTGCAAAACTATTGGTATATTTGTTTATTCCGGCACATTATGAATGCATGGCTGAATACCAAAGCCATGCAAAAATGAATGTGCAGTCTTCTGATTTCCCATTACAGCTCCCTGGATTTTTGAGCGCAGGCCTTCATAGCTTCCATAAGACTGCTCCTGAAGCCTTTTTCTTCTAAAATACGAACCGCTTCAATGGTGGTTCCTCCGGGAGAGCATACCATATCCTTCAATTGTCCGGGATGCCTGCCTGATTCCAATACCATTTTTGCACTTCCCAGAACCGCCTGGGCTGCAAAACGGTAGGCTTGTTCTCTGGGCATTCCCTCTCTTACGGCGCCATCCGCCATGGCTTCTATCATCATAAATACATAAGCCGGGGAGCTTCCGCTTACCGCCACCACAGCATCTATTAAATGCTCGCTGATAATTTCCGATTTTCCAAAGCTGTTAATAAGGCAGCAGGCATCGGTTAATTCCTTCTCCGTAACCAAATCCCCTTTGCATACTCCCGTCATGCCTTCTCCCACTAAAGCCGGCGTATTGGGCATGCAGCGGACGAGCTTCACCTTCCGGCCAAACATGGCCGTCAGCCATTCCATAGTCTTGCCCGGTGCTATGGATATAATAACCTGCTCCTCCCTTATCCTTTCGCGGATTTCCCTGATAACCGTTTCATAGAATTGGGGTTTCACCGCCAATATTAACATATCTGCCGACTCAGCCACTTCCGGATTTGTTTCCTTTACACAGATTCCGAAAGAGCTTTCCGCCTTCTCTCTTGTTTCCTTAGAAGCATCCGTTCCGATAATATCCTTAGAAGCCAGTATCTGCTTCTTAACAATACCCCCAATCATGGCCGTTGCCATATTACCAAGACCGATAAAACCAACTTTCATTTCAATTCCTCCTCTGTCGTTTTACTTCATACATTAAAATTGCGGCGGCTACGGCAGCATTTAGTGATTCCACATGCCCCGACATCGGGATGCGGATATAAAAATCCGCACTTTGGGCCGCCTCCGTACTAAGACCGTTACCCTCGTTTCCTATCAGAAATGCACCGGCCTTCCTGTAATTCATTTCGTCATACTCTAATGTGCCTGATAGATGAGAAGCATAAACGGTAATCCCGCGCTTCTTTAAATTTTGAATCATTCCCATCAAATCATCCGTATATAAAAAAGGCACCCTGTAAACAGAGCCCATCGTTGCACGAATTGTCTTTGGATTATAAATATCCACAGTCTGCCGGCTCATAATTACTCCCGTAATCCCCGCTCCTTCTCCCGTTCTGATAATCGTGCCTAAATTACCGGGATCCTGAAGGTTTTCTACCAGCATTAAATTTGTATTCCGTTCATTTAATAAATCCTCTAACCGGTATTCTTTCTGTCTGACCAGACACAGGATTCCCTGGGGAGTCCGGGTATCCGACATTCTTACGAATATTTCATCCTTCACAATCTCAACATCAGTAACCTTTTCTAAGATTTTGCTTTTATGCTCTTTGAAAAAAGCTTCCGTTGCAAACACTTTATAAAGATAATCAGCAGGTGCTTCCAAAAACATCTTCCATCCTTCCGCAACAAACAAGCCCTGCTCTTTTCTTATCTTTGCCTTAGTATTTAAAAGCACAATATTTTTAGCCTGTTGATTTTTTAAACTTGTGATCATAACCGTAACCTATCGTCTGATTTTCTGCAGGTCATTATTATTCCCTACCAATATCATAATATCATCTTTTCTAAGGGGTTTTTCCGGGTCAATATTTACTTCTATCTGGTCATCATTCTTCAAAGCAATCACATTGATACTGTATTTATCCCGAATGTTTAAATCCTTCAGATTTTTACCAACCCATTCCAAGGGTACTCCCATTTCAGCCATGCTAAAACTGGAGGAAAGTTCAATCAAATCAATAAAATTTCCCGAAATAAGGTTTTTGGCTATTCTGGCACCCATTTCCTTTTCCGGAAAGATAACAGCATCGGCTCCCACCTTTTTTAAAACGGATGCGTGTATTTCACTTTGTGCTTTTACCAGTACATAAGGAACTCCCAGTTCCTTTGCTAAAATCGTAGCCATAATACTTGCTTCCAGATTATCCGAAATGGCGACTACCGCTGCATCTAAATTACTGATACCAAGGGACTGCAACGCTTCTTTATCCGTTACATCCGCCTTGGCGGCATAGGTTACGATATCTGCAATGTCCTGTATTTTCTCCTCGTCCCTATCCACCGCCAATACTTCACAACCGCTTTCTGCCAGGGTTTCCGCTACGCTTCTTCCGAATTTTCCAAGTCCAAAAACAGCATATTCTTTATTTTTCATGATATTAATTCTCCTAACCCACCAAGATTCTTTTCTCCGGTAATTCACTATGATAATTTTTTCTTCCTCTTATTATGATAAAGGCAGTAGCCATGGTAAATGGCCCTATTCTTCCTATATACATGGTTATAATGATAATTAATTTGCCAATTGCCGATAAGTCGGCCGTAATGCCTCTGCTAAGCCCTACCGTGCCAATGGCCGAAGCAGCTTCAAAAATAATATCCAATAAAGGAAAATCTTCTGTGATACACAATGCTATGACAGCAGTCAGCAGAACCATAATGCCAATAGCAAAAACCGCTATTCCCGTCCTTATATTATCGGAGGAAATTTTTCTTCCGAAAACCTCCGTATCCCTTCTGCCCCTCATTACGGCCCAGACCGTCAGCAGCAGCATGGCTACCGTAGTTGTTTTCATGCCTCCCGCCGTACCGCCGGGCGATCCTCCTATGAACATTAAGACAATGATAACCAATGCGGATTCATCCCTAAACCGAAACTGCGGAACGGTAAAAAAACCGGCTGTTCTTGTAGTAACTGATTGAAAAAAGGAAGCCATGATTTTTTGCGGCAGGTTTAATTCACCAAGGGAATCCCTATTGCCGTATTCCAACAAAAATATAATCAGGGCTCCGCCCAATATTAACAATATGGTACTTACTAATACCACCTTGGTATGCAGCTGCAGTTTATGAAACCATTTCTTATTTTGCAGTTTGTCCCTGTGCAGTTCTTTCCACGTATGAATCATGTCCCAGCAGACAACAAACCCCAATCCTCCTGTCACAACCAACACCATGGTTGTAATATTAATTACGGGATTCAAACAATAATTCTGAAAGCTGTTATCACCAAGCATATCAATCCCCGCATTGCAAAATGTGGATACGGAATGAAAAACCGCCAGGGCGGAGCCTAAAAGAAACCCTTTTTCGGGAATAAATACAAATGCATAAAAACAAGCGCCGATTGCTTCTATAAGAAGTGTTCCCCTTACAATGCGCTTTATCATTTTTACCAAGCCCGTAAGGGTCTCCATATTATACGATTGTTGTATCAGTTTACGCTCTTTTAAGGTTATTCTTTTTCCGATTATCATAAAAAAAACCGTGGCACAGGTTACGACACCCAATCCTCCAAGCTGTATCAGAATCAATATCACAATTTTGCCAAACAGACTGAAATGTACGGCAGGTACAACCGTAGTTAAACCGGTCACGCAAACGGATGTTGCAGACATAAAAAGCGCATCCAAAAAACGGATATCCTTACCTTCCGCCAATGATACGGGCAGGTATAAAAGAACCGCCCCTGCCAAAATGACAAATAAAAACCCCAATGCTATTATCTGCGTGCTGCTTAGCAGATAAGGCTTTTTTTGATTATCCTCACTCATACCCTCTTTTATAACCTTCTTTATATGGATAGCTGCCTGCTTACTTCAAATTGGTATTCATCAATTCCCTTTTGCATGGCCAATGCTTCATCAATATCAAAATCCACATATCCTCCCTTCATGTACCCTACTACACGATTGGATTTTCCGCTGCATAATAAATCTGCCGAATAAGCACCCATCATGGAAGCATAAACCCTGTCCTTGCAGGTAGGACTGCCTCCGCGCTGCATATAGCCTAAAATGGTTGCCCTTGTTTCTACTCCCGTTGCCGCTTCAATTCTTCTGGCCATAGAAGTGGAATGACCGATTCCTTCCGCATTGATTATGATATGATGCTTTTTCCCTCTTTTTCTGTTCGCAATGATATTATTGATGATTTCCTGTTCGTTAAATTCATATTTTTCAGGAAGCAATATGTTCTCTGCTCCGTTTGCGATACCGCACCACAGAGCTATATACCCGGCATTGCGTCCCATAACCTCGATAATACTGCATCTTTCATGGGACGTAGAGGTATCACGTACCTTGTCAATAGCCTGCATGGCCGTATTAACTGCCGTATCAAAGCCTATGGTATATTCCGTACAGGCAATATCCAAATCAATGGTACCGGGCACTCCTATGGTATTGATTCCCAGCGCCGCCAGCTTTTGTGCTCCTCTGTAGGACCCGTCCCCGCCGATTACGACAAGACCGTCAATCCCATGCTTTCTGCATACTTCGGCTCCCCGCTCCTGTCCTTCTTTCGTTTTAAATTCTTCGCAGCGGGCAGTCTTTAAAATGGTTCCTCCTCTTTGTATAATGTCAGATACATCCGAGGCCTGCATATCTATTATTTCTTCATTTAATAATCCGTTATAGCCTTTTGTGATTCCCTTTACCTTTTTTCCGTTGGCTATAGCCTTCCTGACTACCGCTCTGATTGCAGCATTCATTCCAGGTGCATCGCCACCGCTCGTCAAAACACCAATGGTATTTACTCCGTCTGCCATTATGATACCTCCAAAATCCAGCTTGAACCTGTATTTACATAAAAATATCCTATTTTAAATAATCTAAATCCCATTTTAATTCATTTCCAACCGCTTTTCAATACTCTTTTGCTTTACTTTAATATTATTCCCTCCAAAATATTCCCATAGTTTTTTCATAAATTCTTCATTTTCATTGATTGCAACTTCGTACGGAAGCTTTTTCATGGATTTAGGATGTTCAATATAAACATAAACCGTATCTTTTCCTTCAAATTCCTTTAGCAAAGTATATAAAACATCCTCACTATGAAAGTATTGTTCCTTCGTTGCGAATTTTATCCATAATTCTTTTTCTATTTGCGAGAAGGGTAAAATTCTTTCACATAAAATCTTACCGTTTTTCTCTTCTTCTATGGAAACCTTTCCTTTTATTAATACTTTATTATCTATTTGGAGATACCGGCTGTTTCTTTCATAATCTCTGGGGAATATAATCACTTCAACCGTTCCCAGCAAATCTTCAATTGTGATAAAGGCCATAACCTTATCATTTTTCGTATGCTTTATGGTTTTCGAATTTATGATACCGCCTATTATCACCGATTGTCCGTCCTGCAGCTTAATTTCATTTATCTCTTCATCCAGGACAAAATCCGCAGAAACGGCAGATGTCTGGTCATTTAAGTATTCTTCATACTCCTCTAAGGGATGCCCTGTAAGATATACTCCCAATACTTCTTTTTCAAAGGCAAGCTTGCTTTCTTTATCATATTCCGATACTTCAGGCAATGCCACCTCAAGACTTTTTTTCATTTCTTCATCTGCTATATCGAATAAAGAAAGCTGTCCGCTCATCATATTCTTTTTATTTTGATTCGCCTCATCCACAATTTGTGCATAGACCATCATGAACTGCTTTCTCGTTCCTCCAAGACTGTCAAAAGCACCTGCTTTTATAAAGCTTTCAATGGTTCTTTTATTGATTTCTTTGTTAGATAAGCGTTCTATAAAATCCTTTAAAGATTTAAAATTACCATGCTCGCATCTTTCCGAAACAATAGCATGAATAACCGGTCTCCCGACACTTTTAATCGCCGACAATCCGTAACAGATGGCACCATTGCTAACGGAAAATCCCTCCTGCCCCGCATTAATGTCCGGCGGCAGGATCGTAATTCCCATTTTTCTGCAGGTCATGATATATTCCGAAACCTTTGTCGTATTATCCATGACGGAGGTGAGCAGCGCCGCCATAAAGGGCACGGGATAGTAATATTTTAAATATGCCGTCTGATAAGCAACTACGGCATACGCAGCGGCATGGGACTTATTAAAAGCATATTTGGCAAAGTCCGTCATGTCGTCGAATATTTTGTTGGCCGTTTTTTCATCAATGCCGTTATTTACGCATCCCGTGACATTTTCTTCCTTATTGCCATATACGAAATTTTTTCTTTCCCTTTCCATCACGGAGGCCTTCTTTTTGCTCATGGCACGTCTTACCAAATCACTTCTGCCAAGGGTGTAGCCGCCCAAATCCCTGACGATCTGCATAACCTGCTCCTGATAGACGATACAGCCATAGGTCGGTGATAATATAGGCTCCAGCTGGGGACAGTCAAAGGTAATTACATCTGCGTTATTTTTCCCCTTAACATACTGGGGTATAAAATCCATAGGCCCCGGCCGGTAAAGTGATATCCCCGCGATCAGATCCTCTAAGCTTTGCGGCTTTAATTCCTTCATGAAATTCTTCATGCCTGCACTTTCAAGCTGAAATACACCGTCGGTCCTTCCGGTTTTCAGGGAGTCCAATACGGCCTTGTCATGATAATCCATATTTTCCAAATCAATTTTTATTCCCGTACTTTTCTCAACAAGGCGCAGGGTATCTTGAATAACGGTAAGGGTCCTCAGACCTAAGAAATCCATTTTCAAAAGCCCTAATTCTTCTATGGTCGTCATGGTAAACTGGGTAGTAATGGAACCGTCGGAGGCTCTTGATAGGGGTACATATTCAACCACCGGTTTACCGCTTATGACAACACCGGCCGCATGCATGGAGCTGTGTCTGGGGAGCCCTTCCAGTCTTTTTGACATATCAATGAGATATTTTAATTGGGCATCCTCATCATACAGCTTCCTAAGCTCCGAATTTACCTGTAAAGCCCTGTCAATGGTAATGTTTAATTCATTAGGAATCATTTTAGCAATGGAATCCACATACGCATAAGGCAGGTCCATAACCCGTCCCACATCTCTGATAACCCCTCTGGCTGCCAGGGTTCCAAAGGTGATGATCTGAACGACCTGGCTTTCTCCGTATTTTCTTACGACATAATCTATGACTTCCTGTCTGCGTTCATAGCAAAAATCAATGTCAATATCCGGCATGGAGATACGTTCCGGATTCAAAAAACGTTCGAACAGCAGATTGTATTTAATAGGATCAATATTGGTAATACCAAGGGAATATGCCACAATGCTTCCTGCAGCGGAACCACGGCCGGGTCCCACCATAATATCATGGTCCCTGGCATATTTTATAAAATCCCATACGATTAAAAAATAATCCACATATCCCATAGATTTAATAACACCCAGCTCATACTCCAGTCTTTCCAGCAGAGCGGAACCGCCATCGGGATAACGCAGTGATAACCCCTCCTTACAAAGCTTTTCCAGATAGGAGTACGGGGTATATTCCTCAGGAACCGTAAACCGGGGCAGCTTCGTCACTCCGAATTCTATGGTAACATGACATCTGTCCGCGATTTTCTGGGTATTCTCTATGGCTTCTTTGGCATAGGGAAAGAGCTCTGCCATTTCTTCTTCCGATTTCACATAATATTGTCCGCCCTCATACCGCATTCTGTTTTCATCGGAGAGCTTTTTTCCTGTTTGAATGCACAGTAAGATATCATGAGGCTTTTCGTCCTCGGCATAGGTATAATGCACATCATTGGTAACCACCAGAGGAATTCCCGTTTCCCTGCTTAATCTTATGATCTGCTGATTCACCGTCTGCTGTTCGGGGATTCCGTGATCCTGCAGCTCCAGGAAAAAATTATCTTTTCCAAATATATCCCGGTAGGTAAGAGCTGTGTTTTGGGCTTCCTCATACATGCCCCTTACAAGGTATCTGGGTATTTCTCCTGCCAGACAGGCAGACAGGGCAATAATCCCTTCGTGGTACTGCATCAGAATTTCCTTGTCCACTCTGGGTTTATAATAAAATCCTTCCACAAAACCGGCAGAGACAATTTTCATTAGGTTCTGGTAGCCCGTATTATTTTCCGCCAGCAATACCAAATGGTAATACCGGCTGTCATCATGACCTGTTTCCCGGTCAAAACGGCTGCCTGAGGAAACATATATTTCACAGCCGATCACGGGATTTAACCCTGCCGCCGTTGCCGCTTTATAAAAATCAATTACCCCATACATAACACCATGGTCGGTAATCGCCGCACTATTCATTCCTAATTCCCTGCATCTTGCCACATATTCTTTTATTTTATTGGAACCGTCCAACAAGCTGTATTCCGTATGTACGTGTAAATGTGTAAAGGCCATTGTAAGAACTCCTTTCTAACCTCTCTATTATAACAGTCCCGCAATATTTTCACAATGTGTATCACTATACAGTATATCACTATACAGCCATGCAGAAAAAAACAATCATGAAGTTGCACAAGCTTGCTTGTAAGCAATTTTATGATTGGTTTTTTCTATAGGGCACTTAGTGTACTGGCTGCCTGGTAAATATGGTAATACACCACATGATCCGTGCTGGTACCAGGCAAAATTCCAACGGCAATGCGGTGGCATTGTCTAGGAATTTTAACGA
>CAMJWQ010000102.1 GCA_946409475.1 uncultured Lachnospiraceae bacterium | reverse complement strand
TTCCGGTCCCAAGAACGATTTCTCATCAGGTATAAAAAGAATTCAAGGTTATAAAGAAGCCTTAGAAAAAAATAATATACCATTAAGAGAGTCATATATTGAATATGGAAAGTTTACTTTTGATTCGGGATATCAATGCATGAAAAAAATATATGAAGAAAACAGTGACTTGCCAACGGCAGTAATGGTCTGTAGTGATTTAATGGCGATAGGAGCCGCACAGTATTTAAAAACGATGCATTTAAGAATACCGGAAGATATTTCAATAATGGGATTTGATGATTCGGAATTAGCAATGTATTCAGACCCCGCATTATCTACTGTTAGGATCTCTTATTCAGATGAAGGTGAAAAGGCAGCAATTGAATTACTGAAACTGATTAATAATAATTCGAAACCTAAACCGGAGACATATTATATAGGATATAAAATTATTCGAAGAAATAGTGTAAAGAAAATATAATTGGGTTGTATAACAACCCAAAAAATTTCAGGAGCGGGAAACCGCTTTCCCAAACAATGGCTTTGATTCCAAAAAGGAATTCAGCATAAAACCTATATATAATTGAAAATGGAGGAAACAGAAAATGAAAAAGAAAGTGTTAGCCATGTTCTTAGCTACAACAATGGTCCTGTCTTTAACAGCATGCGGATCATCTGAAAAGACGCCAGCAACAGAAGCAGAAAATGCTGCAACTGAAGCAACAACAGAAGCAGGAGGAGAAACAACACAAGCATCAGCAGATGCAGTAACAATTAATTTCTCCTTTGATCAGGGGGTTGGGGAACCCACACAGAAAATTGTTGATGAATTTAATGACAGTCAGGATGAAGTACATGTAAACTGTGTAATTCTTCCGCAGGATGCAGGTGCAGTACATGATGATTTCGTTAATAAGCTGGCATCTGAAGATACAAGTGTTGACGTAATGGCACTTGATGTAACGTATGTTGCAGAATTTGGTGCAGCAGACTGGCTGCTTGATTTAGGAGATTATTTTGATTCTACAACAACAGATCAGTATCTTGCAGGAACTATTGAAGGTGCAACTTATGATGGAAAATTAGTAGCCTTCCCGTGGTTTACAAATGCATCTGCTTTATTCTATCGTAGTGATGTTTTAGATGAACTGGGAGTAACAGAAGTACCAACTACATATGAAGAATGGGAAGCATTAGCTGAAAAAGCAAAAGGTGTAAATGGTGTTGAATATTTGGCTTCTTTCCAGGCTGCACAGAGTGAGTCAATGGTATGTGACTGGGTTGAATATCTGTGGAATCACGGTGGTGAAGTTTTAAATGAGGACGGCACTCCAAACATTAATTCCGAAGCCAATATCAAAGGGACTCAGAAAATGGTTGACTGGGTTAATGATTACGCTCCTGAAGGAGTTACAACTTATACAGAAACAGAAAGTGAACAGGTATTCTTAGCGGGAAAATCATTATTAATCCGTGACTGGTCTGGCTTCTGGTCTTCAGCAAACGCAGAAGGCTCTGATGTTGCAGGCAAAGTAGGTGTAACAACATTACCGGTCGGAGAAGGTGGTGCAGAAGGTCATTCATGCTTAGGCGGATTGGACCTTGTAGTTAACAAATATATTGATGATGCACACAAAGATGCTGCAATCAAGTTCATTAAATATTTGACAAGCTATGATACGGAGAAGGAAATGACATTAATTGCAGCTCAACCACCCGTATTAAAAGCTGTTTATGAAGACGCTGATATCTTAAAGGAAATCCCGTTCTATGCTGATTTCTATAATGTTATTCAGGGTGGTAAGAGTAGACCGTTATCTCCAAGCTACAGCAAATTATCTGATGCAATTCAGAGAAATGTTCATGAAGCATTAACCGGTGAAGTTACAGTAGAAGATGCACTTAATGCATTACAGGCCGAAGCAGAATCCTTACAGTAGTATTGATACGGAACAATATGGGTGTTTCGATTGGAAACACCCATATTTAATAAGAAATGGTATATGCATAATATGATCATAAGGGGTATTGAAAATGGCGATGAACAAAAAAAAGGGAAAAGTCTCATTGGAAAAAGCGGAATCAAGAGCGGCTTGGATTATGATGGCACCAGCCATCGTTGTATTATGTGTAATCGCCGTGTATCCGATTTTAAGAACTTTTTGGTTAAGTATACATGAAATGGTTTTGACAGATCCGGCTTCCGGTTATCCATTTGTCGGAGTAAAGAACTATATTCAGATTTTCCAGGATAAAAGGGCAATAGCTTCAATAATATTTACTTTGAAATTTACAGTGTGCACAGTGGCTTTTGAATTGTTCATTGGCTTTGGAGCAGCACTAATTATGAATAATGCATTTAAAGGAAGAGGCTTAGTTAGAGCAGCAATCCTTGTTCCATGGGCAATACCCACATCGGTATCTGCCTTGATGTGGAAATTTATCTACAATGATCAATATGGAATGTTTAATGATATCTTGTACAGACTTCATATCATTGATTCTTATAAGGCATGGCTCAGCACATCCGGTGGATCATTCATGGCACTTGTTGTCACAGATGTATGGAAGACAGCTCCTTTTATGGCATTACTTATTCTTGCCGGATTGCAGATGGTTCCGGATGAATTGTATGAATCAGCTAAAATAGATGGTGCCAATGTGTTTCAGAGATTTTTCTCTATCACATTGCCTATAGTAAAAGGAACTGTACTCGTTGCATTACTCTTCAGAACGTTGGATGCATTCAGGGTATTTGATCTTGTATCGGTTATGACAGGCGGTGCAAATGGAACGGAAAGTATATCTCTTTATGCGTATAACAATTTGATGAAATTCCTTGATTTCGGGTATGGATCAGCACTGGCTGTTATGATTTTTGTAGTTGTATTTATTATTAGTATGATTTATATGCACTTTATGGGCGACAAACTGGACGAGATGTAGAAAGGAGACAAAATGAACCAAAAAAATTTAAAAGTGTTTAGAAAAATACTATTTTATTTTGTAACTATTGCATTTGTGGTTGTGCTTTTGCTTCCCTTTATTTGGCAGTTTTTAACATCTGTAAAACCACTTAATGAGATAGCAGCGATTCCTGCAAAATGGATTCCCAGTAAAATAAATATTCAATACTATTTTAATGTCTTCCAGAAGCATCCATTTGGAAAATACTTATTAAATAGTTTGATAGTAGCGGCTTCCACTACGGTATTAAGCATATTAATTGGGGCATCTGCGGCATATGCGCTTGCAAGATTAAGGTTTAAAGGAAAAAAAATTATGCTTATGGCAATTTTGTCAATCTCCATGTTCCCTACAATCGCTACATTGAGTCCATTGTATTTATTGTTGAAAAAAGCGCATTTGTTAAACACTTATGGAGGACTGATTATTCCTTATATTACCTTTGCACTTCCAATGGCAATATGGCTTCTTACAAATTTTTTCTCCCAATTGCCAAAAGGGTTTGAAGAGGCTGCCTCTATTGACGGCTGCTCAAGAGCAGGAATTTTCTTTAGAATTATGTTACCGCTGATCAAACCGGCAACATTTTCTGTCGGACTGCTGGTATTCATCAATGCATGGAATGAATATATTTACGCATTAACATTTATGACAAACGATAACATGAGAACAGTTCCCGTTGGAATCGCATTATTTCCAAGTAATTATGAACTTCCATGGGGAGATATGGCAGCAGCTTCAGTGGTTGTTACAGTCCCGCTTATATTGCTGGTATTGATCTTTCAGAAAAAAATTGTAGCGGGACTTACAACCGGTGGTATCAAAGAATGACAGAACAAGAGGAGAATATGATGAAACGCGTAAAATTAGGAAAAAGTTTAGAGCTTTCAAAAGTGATTCTTGGATGTATGAGGATCAAAGATAGCGGATTAGAAGGAAGTAAACTATTAAATATGGTGAAAGAGTGTCTCGATTTGGGCATTGATACCATTGATCACGCACCAGTTTATGGCGGATATACCTGTGAGAAGATATTTGGTGATGCAGTTTTAAAAGCAGAGCCTTCATTAAGAAAAAAGATGAAAATTGTAACGAAAGCAGGAATTGTGTGTCCGGGAGCAAGAGATAATAAAATCATTTATTATGATTCAACTAAAAAAGAAATTCTTGCTGAAGTAGAGGAGTCCTTACAGAAGCTTTCAACAGATTATATTGATTTATTGTTAATTCACAGACCTGATCCTTTAGCAGATCCGGCTGAAACAGCAGATGCGCTGGAAACTGTTGTGAAACAGGGAAAAGTTTTAAATATTGGAGTTTCAAATTATATGCCATTCCAAATTGATGCACTTCAGGCCAAGTTAAGTATTCCAATAGTAACGGACCAAATGGAGTTTTCGGTAAAAAACGTAGACAATTACTTTAATGGAGTTTCAGACTACTCATTAAAAAAGAATATGCCAATGATGGCATGGTCACCACTTGGCGGTGGTTCTGTTTTTGCAGGAACAGATGAACAGTCTCTTCGTTTAAAAGCTGTAATTGAAAAAATTGCAAAAGAAAGAAATGTAGGCATGGATTTGGTAATGTATGCATTTCTATTTAAACATCCAATGAATATCATGGCAATAACAGGAACAATGAATATGAGTCGTATCAGGAATGCAATTGACGCATTGGAACTCGATTTGTCATATGAAGAATGGTATGAAATTCTTGCAGCATCTAGAGGTTACAACGTTCCATAAGAAGGAGAAAAATCATGGAAAAAGTACGTTACGGATTAATTGGATCCGGTTGGAGAGCTGAATTTTATATAAGAATTGCAAAACTTGTTCCGGAAAAATTTGAACTAACAGCTGTTTTAATTAGAGATGAAGAAAAAGGAAATAAGTTTGCTGAGAAATTTGGAGTCAAAGTAGTTAATATACTGGAAGAACTTATAAATGATAGTATTGATTTTGTTGTTCTTGCAATTAAAAGAGGTTATGTATCTGATTATCTGGAAACGTTACTTAAATTGCAGATTCCTGTTTTGAGCGAAACACCGGCAGGAGAATCTGAAGAAGCGTTGATTCAAGTATGGAAAGCATTTGAAAAATATAATGGCAAAATTCAGGTTGCAGAACAATACATTTATCAGCCATTATACGCTGCATACCGGAATATCATTTCTTCCGGAAAGATCGGTGAAGTTGAAAATATTAATATTTCATCATTACATGGATATCACGGTGTAAGTATTATAAGAAAGTATCTGAATACAGGGTTTCAGAATTGCACATTATATGGAAAGAGATATTGGTTTGATGTAACAGAAACCTATGGCCGGGAAGGTATGGTATTTGATGGGAAAACGTTTTCCTGTTCGAGAGACAGACTGACAATGGAATTCGAAAATGGTAAAATTGCCTTTTTTGATTTTTCTGATCCGGCTCAATATCATTCTTTTATTAGAACGAGACAGGTAAATATCCAAGGCGTCAGAGGAGAAATTGATGATATGACAATTAGATATTTGACAAAAGATAATATGCCGGTTACACAGGAATTGAATCGAATTGATAGGGGAATCTATAATAATCAAGAATGGGCTCATTATGGAATAATGCTTGGTGAAGAGCTTTTATATAAAACACCGTTTATTAATGCCAGACTAAATGATGATGAAATTGCCGCAGCTACTTGTTTGTTAAGAATGTATGATTATATAAAAACGGATACAGATTTTTATTCTCTACGCGATGCACTTCAAGATATGTATATCTGTTTAAAGATGGAAGAAGCATATGCAAATCCATATCAGAAGATTGCTATTGAGGCCCAATGCTGGGCACAGTAATTTCGGAACGTAGAAAGGCTACTAATTAAGGAGTAATTTTTATTATGAAAAAAATGGAAAATAAGATCATGTTAATTACATACGCTGATTCTATGGGGAATAATTTGCAGGATCTTGAAAAAGTTTTAGATAAATTTTTTTCCAAAGCAATTGGAGGACTTCATATACTCCCGTTTTTTCCATCCTCTGCTGACAGAGGATTCGCGCCAATGACATATCGCCGGGTAGACAGTGCATTTGGAACCTGGAACGACATAGAACATCTGTCTGAAAAATATTATATAATGTGTGATTATATGATTAATCATATTTCTGCACATAGTGAGTATTATCAGGATTTTCTCGAGAAAAAAGATGATTCTCAATATAAGGATTTATTTATCAGATATAAAGACTTTTGGGAAAAGGGTGAACCAACACAACAGGAAGTAGATGTAATTTATAAAAGGAAACCCAGAGCACCATATGTTGACGCATATTTCGCAGATGGAACATCAGAAAAAGTGTGGTGTACTTTTGATGAAGAACAAATAGATATTAACTGTAAATCTGAAACTGCAAAAAAATTCATACGTGAAAACCTTGAGTGTTTATGCAAACATGGCATGTCAATGATTCGATTAGATGCATTTGCTTATGCGACAAAAAAGGCAGGGAGCAGCTGTTTCTTTGTGGAACCAGATGTGTGGGAATTTTTGAATGATTGTGAGGAAATAACGAATCCGTATGGAGCAGTTATTTTGCCTGAAATCCATGAACACTATACGATGCAGCAGAGAATCGCAGACAGAGACTATTATGTATATGACTTTGCACTTCCTATGCTTTTGATTAATGCAATCTACTATGGAAATACAGAATATTTAAAACATTGGCTGGAAATATGCCCCGGAAAACAGTTCACAACTTTAGATACACATGACGGTATAGGAGTTGTAGATGTTAAAGATTTACTTCCTGACAGCGAAATAGAAAAAACGAAAGAAGATATCTTTAAATTTGGAGCTAATGTCAAAAAAGTATATAACTCAGCAATGTACAATAATCTTGATATATACCAAATAAACTGCTCTTTTTATTCTGCACTTGGGGATGATGACAAATCATATCTTCTGGCAAGAATTGTACAGTTCTTTGCACCGGGAATTCCGCAGGTTTACTACGTAGGATTATTAGCAGGTAAAAATGATTTGAAGCTGCTTGATGAAACCAAAATCGGTAGAAATATAAACAGACATTACTATTCTTTGGATGAGATTGGGGAGGAAGTTCAAAGACCAGTGGTAGATAGACTGTTAAAATTGATGGAGTTCAGAAATACGCATCCATCATTTAATGGTGAATTTGAAATGATTCCCTCAACAGAAAATGAATTAATTATTAAGAGAACTTACAAAAACGATTGGGCTATTTTAAAAGCTGATTTTACTACAAAAGAATTTGAAATTAAATGCACATAGAAAATGTCGTATGAACATCGGCATCGGTGAGGCGCTGCAGATATTTTTTACCACAACAGAAAAACAGTTGGATAATTAAGAGATGTAGCGTTGCAACGTAAGGTGATTACTGAAAATCAGAAAATCCAAAGAATCAAGATAAGAAATATTGATGTCTGTGTTTTCATATGCTACGAAACAATTTTATAAAATTACCATCAGGCAGACGCATAAGAGACTATAGGGCGTGTGAGCAGGTTAGATGTTGATCTAAGCAACGTTCTGCTCTTAATGATAATTTAAGATTCAGGAGGTACAATTTAATGAATATAAAACCGGTCTTGGAGCAAAAAAAAGATTATATTGACTTACTCCTGCTTGCCGACGAACAAGAAAATATGGTGGATAAATATCTTGAACGTGGTGACATGTTTGTCCTGGATGACAATGGCGTGAAAGCAGAATGTGTCGTGACGAAAGAATCAGACGGAATGTATGAGCTTAAAAATATTGCCGTTAATCCTGACTATCAGCGAAAAGGTTATGGAAAAAGGTTGATAGAATTTCTGCTATCCCATTATATGGATTGCAAGGTTTTATTTGTCGGAACGGGCGACAGCGCTTTCACGTTAAGCTTTTATAAGAGTTGTGGATTTACGGAGTCACATAGAATAAAAAGCTTTTTTACAGACAATTACGATCATCCGATATTTGAAAATGGAAAACAGCTTGTTGATATGATCTACTTAAAAATTGAGCGTTAATTACATGGAGATATTATGAAAAACATTTATTTGGTGGTACGATGGGAGTGGCAGAACAACCACCAGAACGTATTCCGCTTTATGAAATAGGGTGTTTTAATGAGTAAACCATTGTTGGAAATGACGCTTGAGGAATTATGGGAGCTGTTTCCCATTCGGCTGACGGAGCACAAGGAATACTGGGAGGAATGGTTTCGGGAAGAACAGGTGTTTTTGTCGTCATTTCTGCCTGAGAATGTTCGAATTTATCACATTGGAAGCACAGCCATCCGGGGAATCTGGGCAAAACCGATTGTTGACGTTTTAGCAGAGGCCCCGCTCAGGGATCATCAAACAATCAAAGGACTTCTACCAGAGAACGGCTATCTTTGTATGACGCAGAGTGAAACCCGCATGGACTTTAACAAAGGCTACACGCCGGACGGCTTTGCAGAGCGGGTATTTCATCTGCACCTGAGAGACTTTGGAGATCATGACGAACTGTATTTCAGGGACTATCTGAACGAGCATCCTGAAATTGCAAAGGATTATGAGCGCCGTTGCCACCCATATTCATTGGAATCATATCGGAGGACACAAATACTATCCTGATTTTTATGCCCATGAGGCAGAACCGGACTGGCTGTCAGGTGGCTTTGCCGGTGAAACGGGTATTTCCCGCACATCACAGCCTGGATATTCAACCGGAAATTTTAATACGAATGCGGGATGCTTTCCGGCAATTGAAACAGGATGGAAAGCTTTACCACGGAAGCGGTACCTTCCATTACGGCGATTGGGGCGTATGGTTGTAAGAGACATACTTCAATAACGACAAAGCAGGGCACCCTACGTTCAAATTTGCGTAGAGTGCCCTGTTTTTTTCTGCCCGATTCATTTACTTCCGCCGCCATACCGGACTTGAATTCCACGGTGAATTTTTTTGTAATCAGTTCATTTGGATGGTCTTTCAGAAACTATATCCGTAAAAAGCAGTAAGAATTGTGGCATTAATGACAAAGGGATGTAGGATGAATTATTGGTGTTATTTATCATTTAAGAGCCGTTTTGCAAAAGTATTCCGGTATTCACTAGGTGTGAGTCCCGAAAAACGTTTATAAGCTCTGGAAAAATTGTGACTGTCAGCAAATCCAACAGACTTGGCGATATCAGTAATTGAGGTATTCGTATCTGTCAGCATGAAGTTTGCGGCTTCCATCTTCCTTTGTATGATGTGCTGCTTTAGAGTAATTCCTGAAACTTTTTCAAATAAATGTGAGAGATATTTTTCGTTATAGGCAAAGTGAGTAGCAATGTCAAGAACCTTTATATTTTTAGAGATATTTAATTGAATATAGTCAATAATATCAGAATAAATTTGTTTCTGTGACAAGGATTTGGTTTTCATCGGTTCGTTAAGACATAATTGGCCGTATAATTCAGTAATGATGCTGGTTGTCATTGCATCAAGGGTTATAGTTGGGTAGTTGTTTTTTACCGAGTCCTGTAGCTGTTTCATAAGAACGACCATTTTTTCAATTTTGGGAATTGTCTGCGTTTGGGGGATTGTAAAAGTATTTTCTGCTATATTCTTTGAATGGCAGGTTACGTCATCATTTGGTGATGGAACAGAAAAATGAAGCCAGTAAAAAGAAGAGTAAGCTTCTTTAAATCCTTGACGCCATGCGCCGCAGGGAGGTAATAGAAGATATTCCTCAGCTTTTACGGTGAAGTCTTCTTCATTATAACGCAGATATAAAGTGCCTTCTGTTACAACGAACAGTTCGTAATCATTAAGATTAAACAATTCATGTTTCCATTGGGGAGACGGTGCTTTGAATTTTCCGGTCAATACATGATGTAATGTTTGTTGTGCCGGGAATGACAAAATTCTCATACAAATCAGACCTTTCCATTTCTTTATTGATTAACCTAACGATGTGCTTGTGAAAGATACAGTGCTACAAAAAAGATACTTATTATACATAAGATATATAGTGTAATAG
>CAMJWQ010000101.1 GCA_946409475.1 uncultured Lachnospiraceae bacterium | reverse complement strand
CACAGGCTGTAATCGATAATATAGAATATATTTTTCATACACATGCAAAATGTTATCACACACATGAAGATTATGTAGAAACGGCAGTGGCAATTAATGACGTAGTGAAAGCATATAAAAAAGCCGGATATAAAGGCTTTTTAAGTACGGAATATGAAGGCGGAGAGCACCTTAGGGATGACAGGGAAGTAGATAGTGTGGAACAGGTACGTCGTCATCAGGAAGCTTTAAGAAGAGCCATCGAGGAATAAGAGAGGAGAATTCTTATGGCAGGAATGAAGTTAGGAATCGTGGGATTTGGATTCATGGGTCATTGTGTTGCCCAATTAATGCTGACCATTGAGGAGATAGATCTTATTGCTGTAGCGGATACCAATCCGGAACAGTTAAAGGATGCACCGGGTGACGTTCAGGTTTATGGAAGCATGGAAGAAATGCTTAAGCAGGCGGACATTAATGTGGTAATGATATCGACTCCGAACCCAAGCCATTTTGAAATGGTAGAAAAGGCCGCTGCGGCAGGAAAACATATTATCTGTGAAAAACCGGCCGCAATGACAGTCGCACAGTTTGATCAAATGGTAGAGATTACGAAAAAAGCAGGCGTTATTTTTACGGTTCATCAGCAGAGGAGATGGGATAAGGATTATCGTATCATGAAGGAGGTTTATGATAAACAAACGGTAGGTGATATGTATATCATCAAATCGCAGTTATATGGTGTAAACGGCAATATGCATGATTGGCATGTTTATCCGGAGATGGGCGGAGGCATGCTTTATGACTGGGGTGTACATCTGATTGACCAGATCCTTGATATGATAGATGCGAAAATAGATTCTTTGTATGCGGAGCTTAGAAATGTCATTAATGAAAAGGTAGATGATTACTTTAAAATACTGATGAAATTTAAAAATGGCATTACGGCGGAAATTGAGCTTGGTACCTATTATTTAACTCCAAAACGTGCCTGGTTTATCGGAGGGACGGAAGGGTCTGCCCTGATCGATGGTTTTGCCGGAGAAGGAAAAATAATTCGGACCAGGCATCTGTTGGAAAATGTTCCCGGTAAGATCAGCATGACGGCCGCAGGTCCCACCAGAAGCTTTGGACCACCGGAGCCGGGCCTTTTAATAGAGGAACCGCTGCCGGAAGTAAATGCAGACCATAGGAATTATTTTGAACATTTTATAAAAGCGTTTAATCATGAAGAAGAAATTATGGTAAAACCGGAGCAGGTTCGACGTGTGCTTTGTGTAATGGAGGCAGTCAGAGAGTCTGCACGGACAGGCGATGCAATTCACTTTGAATAAGAATGGCGGAAGGCTGCTGCAATCAGGAGAAGGCAGCAGCCTTTGTTATCTCACTCTTGAATGTAATTGCGGTTTACAGTTAAAGAAAGTATAATGAAGCAATGTATGGGAGAAGATGTTTTGCAAAAACGGTCTGGGAGGCGGATGATTTGAATCGAATAGGAATGGAATTGAAGGTTGATCTTCTGCAGGAGGAGGCAACACATTTTCAAATGGAAGTGGAAATGTTGTTTCTTTTAGAGGGAGAAGCAGAGCTGACGATTGGTGAAGATATCTATCCGATGAAAAAGGATACGGTCATTGTCATTAATAGTGAAAAAAAACATAGTATTCATGTGAAAAACAAAGGATTATTGTGTAAGCTGGAAGTTGATTATCAGATGATCAGTGATTATTTAGGAAGTAATTTATTTCTTTTCTGGTGTAATTCTGCTACAGAGGAAACAAACGATTATGAGAGACTCCGTATCCTGCTTCGCCGGATTCTGACAAAGCATTTGAGTCATCACGGCAAAGATGATTTTGGTATGTATAGCTTGTATTATCAGGTTTTGGATTTATTGATAAAGAAATATCTGATTGACAATAATGACATCCGTTATCAGGAAAAAAGAGATGAATTCAGTGAACGAATACATCAAATAATGGGATATGTTCTGGGAAATTATAATAGAAAACTGACATTAAACGAATTGGCGGAAACATTGTATCTTTCGAATGCCTATCTTTCCCGTTTTTTCAAAAGGAATCTGGGACAGAATTTCAGAGATTATCTAAATAATATCCGCCTCTATCATGCAGTGGATGATTTACTGGGTACGGATAAGAATATGACCAAAATTGCCATGGATAATGGTTTTTCCAGTGTATCAAGATTTAATCAGGTTTTCCGTGAAGCTTATCATGTATCACCACTGACCTATAGAGAACAGCATCTGGGTGATAAAAATGTAAAAGATGATACGCAGGATGAAAATTTGGAACTGGTATTTCATAAACTAAAAGGTTATATGAGAGAAGAACAGATTAACCTTGAACTGGAAAAAGGAGAAAAGCAGTATGAAATTTTAAATGTGGATCATAAGCGCTATGCACATAAAAACTGGAATCGGGCTATTAATATCGGAACGTCAACAGATTTGCAGCAGGCACAGGTTCAAAAAGATGTCATAAAAATACATGAAGATCTGGAGTTTACCTATATTCGTTTCTGGAATATTTTTGATGATTTTATTTGCAAAGAAGGTGCGGAATATAATTTTGACAGAATTGACCGTAATATTGAATTTCTTTTGGAACATAGGATGAAACCGTTTATTGTTCTGGGGGGTAAAAGCAAAATGATTATGCGGGAGTTTAATGAAAATCTATATGATGAAAAAACCTCGGAAACGGTATTTTTTCATCACCCGGAAATATGGAAGTCATTAATGAAGCAGTTCTGTATGCATCTTTTGGAATGCTTTGGGAGAGAAGAGGTGTCTTCCTGGGTATTTGAATTATGGAAGCCATCAGAGTGGGATGAGATTTATGATGAAAATATTGGGGAATGGTATCCGGTCTGGTTTGAAATTACAGAAAAAATGCTGAAAAAGTATTACCCGCAGGTCATGATCGGCGGATGTGAATTTGCGGTAACATGGAATGAAAAAACAGAATTGGAATTTCAAAGATTAGCGGAGTTTTGGAAAAAAATTAATTATGAGCCTGATTTTTTGTCAATTGCCATATATCCCTATGAACAGTATCAACCGTCCATGAATGACGAATATTTAAGAGATGATTTACTGTGGGCAAAAAAGCTGTTTTCAAAATATGGGTATGAAAAGGTCCCCATTATGGCTACGGAGTGGAGCAACACGCTGTCTAACAGAAATATTTATAATGACAGCTGTTATAAAGGTGCTTATATTATTCGGAATCTGACCATGAATATGGATATCGCCGACAAAATTATTTATTGGATCGGTACCGATATGTTTGGCGAATATGCTGATGCGGCAGATATGTTATATGGGGGTGTGGGGCTTTTAAATAAAAACGGTATCCGAAAGCCGGCTTTTTATGCATTTTCCTTTTTAAAGGATTTGTATAAATATCAGATTGCATGTACCAAAAATTATTGTCTTACTACGGATGGTAATCAGAATTACCGGCTGCTATGTAATAATTTAAAGAAGCTAAGCTGTTACTATTGTATGAATCCGGACCGGATAAATGAAATTAATATTGATAATTATCAAAATTATTTTGAGGATACAAAAACATTAAATCTAAAGCTGCAATTAAAAGGTGTGATACCGGGGGAATATGAAATACGCATACAGTCAGTCAGTAAAGAATATGGAAGCATCATGGATAAGTGGATTAGCTGGAATTGCACTTCTGCCATAAAACGTATGGATATGGAGTATTTAAAGCAGATCTGCCAGCCTAAAATTACTTTACGGAGAGTAAGGTGCAAAGATGATGAACTGAATCTGGATATTGATCTTCTGGCAAATGCTTTTGAGCTGGTAGAGATTCATTATCGTACAAATGAAGAATACCTTGATGCGATATGAATTAATAAAAATGGAAAATAAAATATCTGAAATAATTTGTAAGGGCAGAGCCTATTAAGAGAGGTTCTGCCCTTACCTATATTAGAGTATGTAACTGCTTCCTGTTTTTAAGGAACAAAAATAATATCTGCTTTTTTGACATGAGAAAGAAAGAGGGCGAATTCCAGGGCAAAAACGCTGTTTTTTTTGATATAAAAGAAAGTATGAGTATATCTCTTTTACAATTATAATAAGACCAGTTAATAAAGCAAATGACTGGAGTGGGTAAGAGATGAAGGAATATAAAACACAAGTTGTAGTAATTGCCGCCGGTCCGGCCGGTCTTTCGGCAGCCGTTCAGGCCGCTGAGGATGGAGCGGAGGTAATCGTATGTGAAAAAGCAGCCGCAGTTGGCGGAGCAGCCAATATGGGGATGGGACCGCTGGGGATCGGAACAAAATATCAGAAGCAGCAAATGATTGATATCAGTGTTGAAAAGGCATTCCACATGTTTATGGAATATACGCATTACAATGTGGATGCAAGACTGATCAAGAAATATTTTGAACAGTCGGCTGATACAATCGAATGGTTGGAAGATATGGGGGTTGAGTTTGAAGGAGCATTTCGTTATTTTCCGAAATCAGAAGCGACCTGGCATATTGTGAAAACAGATACAGGAATCGGACCAAGAGCCGCATCCTTTATGAATAAAGCACTTTATGCAAAAGCACAGGAGTTAGGGGTGACTTTTTTGTTGGAAACGCCGGTGAAGAAAATCATCATGGAAGACGGAAAGGTTGCCGGGGTATTAGCAACAGATAAAAATGGGGAAGAGATCACGATCAAATGCAAAGCCGCCATTATAGCAACCGGCGGAGCCGGTTCTAATAAAGAATTGATTAAAGAAGAAACCGGCTTTACTCATGGAAAAGACCTTTTCAGCTTTGCCATTCCCGGATTAATGGGAGAGGGATTAAGGATGGCCTGGGAGGCAGGAGCAGATAAGCTTCCTGTCAGAATTGAAATGGCAGCCAGTATCGAAGGTACGGATGAGCTTCCGGGCAGTGTGGCAAATGTATTTGGCCAGCCCAATCTGTTAGTAAATAAACATGGCAAACGTGTGATGAATGAAGATTATATGCAAAATGTAACCTATCTGGCCAATGTGGTCTCTCATCAAAAAGATAAGGTCTGCTTCAGTATCGTAGACTCTTCTATTGTAAAATATTATGTTCGTAACGGAGTGGATAATGTCAGCCTGGTACGTACCAATCCTGACGTATCGGATTTTTATGAAGGAATTGAGCTGGCACAGGATAATGGAAATCCGGCATTTTATATAGCGGATACCGTAGAACAATTAGCGGAAAGGATGGGCATTCATCCGGATGCTTTAGTTGATACCGTGGATGAATATAATGATTACTGTGAGGGTGTAGATGAAGAATTCTTCAAGGAGAAAAAGTATTTGAGACCACTTAGTAAAGGTCCCTTTTATGCGGCGCAGGTCCGTGCGGGCGGATATGGTACGGTTGGCGGAATTCGTATCAATGAAAATTGTGAAGCCTGTGATAAAGACTTTGAACCCGTCCCGGGCTTATATGCGGCGGGAGCTGATTCCTGTAATATTTATGATGACAGTTATATGTTCTTATTACCGGGAAATTCTATGGGATATGCCGTTAATACAGGACGTATTGCGGGTATGTCGGCTGCTGAATATGTGGAAGAGTAAAAGAAAATTATTATAGAATCATTCGTTGGAAAGGGAGGAAAAAGATGAAGATTTTAGGATTATCCTTTGGGCGGCATCTGGGCAATACGGATATGTTAGTGATGGAAGCCTTGTATGGAGCCAAAGAAGGAGCAAAAGATGCAGAGGTAACATTCATTAATACCAATCGTCTGAAAATTGACCGCTGTATCGGATGTGGAGCTTGTTCAACAAATTTGGAAAAGGGAGGCGATAATGACTGTATCATAAAGGATGATATGCAGATGGTGGAAAATGCGGTCCGTGAAGCAGATTGCATTATTGTAGGGGCACCGGTATATGTATTACAGCCGGTCGGCCAGTTCAAAAATGTAGTTGACCGTTTTTCCTGCAGACATGACGTATCCGCAATTAACTGGGTATTGGATAAGAGAAGAACCGGTGAGATGCCGGGAGATCCGGATGCATACCCGCAGGAACGGTTAAAAAGACGTACCGTATCGTACATTTCAGTTGGCGGAGCAGTTACGAAAAACTGGGTATCGATGGGATGTGCAACCATGCATTTATTTGGATTTCCGGCAATGATGAAAGTAGTTGGAAATTTTGATGCGCATGGTATGGGCCATGTTGGGATTCCGGTATTGGATGATGACCTGATGGCAAGAGTACATGAGATGGGAAAACAGACAGCAGAAGCATTTTTTAAAGATGATAAGGACATGGAATGGTATGGACCGGAAGGAACCTGCCCCGTCTGTCATCAGGATTTATTAATGGTGAATGGAACGACAACAGTGGAATGTCCGATTTGTGGAATTGAAGGTAAAATTTCCATAGAAGGAGATAAATTAAAAGTAGATTTTCCAAAGGAGCAGCAGGAAAGAGCAAGAGGGACATTTAAGGGGTTACGTGAGCATACGGCAGAAATTCAGAGCTTTGGTTCCGTCTGCGGGCCAAAAATCCAGTCGGCGAATGATAAATTACCGCAATTGATGGAGAAGTTCAAAAAATTTGATGAATATATTCATACATAAGAAAAAAACATTATAATTTGGGGGAAACAAAAAATGACGGAGAAGAAAAAACTTTCCTTAGGAACTAAGGTTGCCTATGGCCTTGGTGATTTTGCCAGCCAGCTGGTTTGGACATTTGCAGGAAATTATTTATCAATCTATTATACGGATATTGTAGGCCTGGCTCCCGCAATCGCCAGTGCCATTATGCTGATTGCCCGTATCTGGGATGGTATCAATGATCCTATGTTTGGAGCAATTGCAGAACGTACCCGTTCAAAATGGGGACGTTTCCGTCCCTATATCCTATTTGGCGCTCCATTTTTAGCATTATTTAACGTATTAGCTTTTACGGCACCATTTGGTAACGGAACGGCGGGAGTTATCTGGGCATCCGTATCCTACATAGCATTAGGAATGTTATACACAGTTGTTAACTTAAGCTACGGTTCACTTGGTACCGTAATGTCAACAGATTCCCAGGAACGTGTGGAATTGAACTCCTGGAGAATGATAGGAACAAATTTAGGTTCCTGCTTTTTAAGTGCGGTATCCATGCCTTTAATCTTAAAATTCAGTCAGTCAGATACGGCGACAGGACACGGCTATACCATGACAACAGCATTTTTTGCAATCTGCTCCTTACCATTATTTTTCTTACTTTTCAAATGCTGTAAAGAAGTGGTAATGCCCGTAGATGCAGACGAGAAGGTTTCACTCTGGAAATCCTTTAAGGTGGTATTAACCAACAAACCTCTTGTTATTATTTTCTTTACCATGTTAATCTATATGACAGGTATGTTTGGACGCATAGGTCTTGCCATTTATTATTTTATTTATTGCATGGGACGTTATGATTTGATTGCCTTATTAATGATGGCTCCTACCATCTGTGCAGCAATTTCCATTTTTTTAACAAGAAAATTAGTAAATTATATTTCCAAGAAAACACTTGGTATGATCAGTCTTACGGGCAGCGGACTGGCATTAGTTGCATTATATTTGGCACCCTCCTCCAATGCCACAGTAATTATTGTTTTATCGGCGGTATATGGTCTCTTCCAGTTCGGTACCCCCTTCTTCATGGGAAGCGTTCCGGAATGTATCGATTATCAGGAGTATACGACAGGAGTCCGCTCTGATGGTATTTCTTATGCATTTGTATCTCTTGCAACTAAATTTGGCAGTGCCTTTGGTACATCCTTAGGGCTTCTGATTATGGCAGGCTTTGGTTATATGGCAAACCAGGAACAAACGGCACAGTCATTGCATGGTATTAACTTAACGGTTAATTTGGTTATGGGGCTTTTGTTCTTGGCAGCTTTGATTCCATGGGCGCTTTATCCAATGACAGAAAAGAAAAATAAAGAAATCAGAGAAGCCTTAGATGCCAAAAGAGCGGGAGAAGGAAAATAATCATTAGTAACCATTAGATCAGTTCATATAAAAAACTGCATACTAAGAGGATTTAGTATGCAGTTTTTTGTCACAATAGAAGTTTTTTTCTCCGTGGCACATGTTATGAAATAATCCTCTTTTTTAAAGGTATATATACTGCAATTGTATACTGATTTTTTTCCCTTGTCCCATTCTTCACCAAATCCAGTACCTTTCAACTTCAGCGCTGCCTCATACTCTGTCCATATTTTTGTAAACATTTCATCCTTTTTTTCACCGTCTATTTTGAGTAATTGTTCTTTCTGCTTTGTGCTAAACACCTTATTAACGGTCGGCTCGTGGTATTTTCTGATTTTTTCTACATCAATACCAACGTTACAATCGGCAATTGCAAGTACAACATAATCACCGCTGTGAGAGATGTTATAATATTTATTTTCTGATACCAGCAAAGGTTTATTATACGCATTGTATGTAATCTGATTATCTCTTTCAATTCCCAGATACTGCTTCAGTAGCAGGCCAGACACCAGTTCTTGCCTGGCAGATGTCTGTATCGTTGTACTTTTATACTTTTTCACGTAGCATGGTGCGATCTGTGAAAGAATCTGTTCAGGATTGTATTTAAAATGATGGATATTTGCAATTATAATTTTTACTAATTTCATGCGCTCACTCCGAAGTAGTAACTCTTACTTAATAAATCATGCTTCTTAAAAAACACTATTTCATTCTGATTACACTCATATAAAATTTAAGACCTTGTGCATCATATTTTCAAGATCTTAAATTTTAGGCTATTTTTTTATTTTACTACCGGCTGCACGAACTGCACTAATGACAATATTTCCTTTGATTTCGGAAACAGGTGCCCCTCTTGAGCAGTCACATACCACTTTGTTAAATCCCTGAAGCATTGGGCCATATGCATTTGCATGACCAAGTATCTGGATTAATTTTACAGAGGTATTACCTACGTTTAAGTCAGGCCAGATCAATACATTTGCTTTACCAGCCACTTCACTTTCTCTCTTGACTTTCTTTTCAGCCACTTCTGGTCTAATTGCTGCATCAAGCTGAAATTCGCCATCGATTTTTAAGCCAGGTCTCTTCTCCTGAGCAATATGACATGCTTCCACAACTTTATCGATTAATTCGCCCTGTCCACTGCCAAGTGTAGAATAACTGATCATAGCGCATCTGGGATTCCAGTCAAGTAAGTCCTTTACTGTGTCACAAGCAGAAATTGCAATATCTGCAAGCTGTTCCGCGGTAGGATTTGTGCATACGGCACTATCACCTACTGCAAGCAAAGAACCTTCGCTTCCTTCAAATCCTGGAATATCACAAAGACCAATACTGGAAATCGTACTGATTCCTGGCTGTAATCCGATAATCATCTGTCCGGCTAACAGTACATCTCCAGTTGTATTATCAATACCAGCAAATGTAACGTCAGCATCTTCAACAGCCTGCATAACCATGGCATAGTACAATGGATTTTCCATACGTCTTCCAAGCGCTTTCTCTTTCAGAAGTACACCTGGAAGTGTTACATAGGTATCAATTAATTTCTTTTTATATGCTTCTTTATGGATATCGATAATTGTAAATACATCTGTTTCATATCCTCGTTCTTTGCATAAAGCTTCTAATTCCTCTTCATCTCCAACAAGAATTGGTTTAATAAAGCCCTCTTTCCCTGTCTCATAAGCAGCCTGCATCATTTTTTCATTAGTTGCTTCCGGAAAAGCGACTCTCTGAGGATTTTCTTTAGCTTTCCTATAAATCTGATCTAACAAATTCATTCGAAATATCATCCTCTCTGGTTTTTATAAATTTTATACTGCCTGATCTGCTTTGATTAATCCTTGATCAACAGCCTCTAAAATTGCTTCTAAAACTTGTTTTTTATTTTTTTCATATTTCATTTTTACAGCCTTTCATTTTTAGATTTATCGTGAATCTGTTTTATGTATTGAATATATCAATTTTTCATCATGGATTAAATAACAC
>CAMJWQ010000100.1 GCA_946409475.1 uncultured Lachnospiraceae bacterium | reverse complement strand
GAGGCTATGGTATCGCCTGTGTTTCCGGATTTTCTGATATCACTGACAGAGACGGTACCTGCAAAGGTATTATCATCGTTTACGACCAGTAACGTATCCACATTTTTTCGTGCCATTAATTCGGTGCACTCACGTATGCCTTTTTTAGTGTTCACCCAAATGATGTTAGTTCTCATGAAGTCGGCAGCATACAGAGGGAATGACTCATTTTCATCGGTCCGTTTTCCTAAAAAGCTTCGTATCAGATTATTTTTCGGATTCGCCAGCATGCTTTCCGGTGTATCGTTCTGGATAATTTCACCTTTATCCATAAAAATAATTTTATCTGCCAGGTTTAAAGCTTCATCCATATCATGTGTAACGAATACAATGGTTTTATTTAGCTTTTTCTGCAGCCTTTTTACCTCATCCTGCAGGACTGTGCGGGTCATGGGATCCAAAGCCCCAAAGGGTTCGTCCATCAGGACTATTGGGGGTGATGCGGCCAATGCCCTCAGGACGCCGATTCGCTGCTGCTGTCCCCCGGACAGTTCATTGGGATACTTATGTGCGTATTGTTCATAAGGCATGTTTACAATTTCCAGTAAATTATGAACAAGCTCATCGCATTTTTTTTTATCGTATTTGAGTAATTTGGGAACCACACAAATATTTTGTGCAACAGTCATATTGGGAAACAGCCCTATCTGCTGGATAACATAGCCGATTTTTCGCCTTAACTCCACACGGTTTACGTGGGTTGTATCTTCATTGTTAATAAAAATTTTTCCTCCATCCGGTTCTATCAGACGATTTATTGTCTTTAAAGTGGTGGTTTTACCGCAGCCGCTGGGACCGATGAGTACGGTAAATTCCCCCTCTTTAATTTCAAAATTCAAGTTATTTAAGATTAATGTATTTCCATAGCTCTTTTTCACATTCTGAAATTTTATCGTAATAATCACTCTCCTTAAAAACAACTTAAAAAAAATTATAAAGTTGTCAGATTCAACTACTATCATACATGGGTCACAGATAAATGTCAAATTACGTATTTCCATTGGCAGAGATTTTTGTTGACAATAAGCATGGAAGATTATACAATAAATATGGTTTTGTTTAAGGGCGAGGTTAAATTCCTCACCGGCGGTAATGAGCAGTATGCTACAAGTCCGAGAGCTTTTTTAAAGCAGATTAGGTGTGATTCCTGAACCGACGGTAAAGTCCGGATGAAGATAAACGATTACCGATTGCAGAGATTATTCTGGATTAGTAATAAGCACCCTTGCCAGCTGGAGGGTGCTTTTTTAATGGAATACTTCGGAAACCTCCCTTACAAACCTAAAAAAACTGGAGGTTCTATTATGAAAACATTACAATCAACAAAGAGATTAACTGTTATGGGAATGTTAGCGGCCTTATCCGTAATCTTAGTATATTTAATACGGTTTCCCCTGCTTCCCGCCGCACCTTTTTTAGAGTATGAACCGGGAGATATCCCTATTTTTATTGCCGCTTTTCTCTATGGGCCCCTTAGCGGTATCATCATTACTGCCGTGGTATGCTTTGTACAGGGATTTACGGTCAGTGCAGGCAGCGGTATTATCGGAATCATAATGCATATTTTTGCAACAGGTTCCTTTGTTCTGACGGCAGGTGCTTTGTATAACAGGAAGAAGGACAGGAAAAGAGCGGTACTTGCTCTATTAGCAGGAATGCTGGTAATGACGGTAACCATGTGTATATGGAATATCATTTTTACCCCTATTTTTATGGGAACTCCCAGAGAAGCGGTTTTAGAAATGATAATACCCGTTATTATACCCTTTAATCTTTTAAAAGCCGGTATAAACAGCATAGTAACCTTTCTTACCTATAAGAAAATATCTGATTTTGTACATAGGAATTAGCAGGAACAGGTATGGTAAGACAACAGATAATAAGATCATATAAGCATGGATACGCAAGATGATAAAATTAAAGAGCCAAGATCAATAAAACGTTCAAATTTCAAAAGATATTTACAAAATATTACTTAGCTATAATGAAATTAATTCCAATATACTAAAAAAAGTTTGACAAATCCTATTATTTAAGTATAATTTTATATGAACAGTAGTAGATAAAAGGCCAAGCTGGTAACAGTAAGGCTGTTTTTATTTACTGGAAAAATACATTATAATGCATATTTATGCATTTTTCTAGTAAAGCTGCTTGAATAATATAATAGGAGGATACTATGAAAGGTTTTAAAAAGGTTTTAAGCATGGCCTTAGTGCTGGCTATGATTGTCGGCCTGACTGCATGCGGAAGCAAAGCTGATACAACCGGAAAAACAAGTGAAACAACAGATACGGCCGGTCAGGAAGAAACAGCATCAACAGGAGGGAATATACTTAATGTGCATATTGATGTGGAAGTGGCTTCCATGGACCCGCAAATTGCAACGGACGGAACTTCCTTTGAAGTACTTGCCGATATAACGGACGGACTTTATGCTTTGGATGCTGACGGAAATGCCATTCCCGCCTTAGCGGATACGGTAGATAAAAGTGAGGACGGTTTAACTTATACCATTACATTAAAGGATGCAAAATGGTCAAACGGAACCCCCGTTACGGCAAATGATTTTGTTTTTGCATGGAAACGATTAGTGGATCCTGCAACGGCAAGTGAATATGCTTTCATGGGCGGTATTGCAGGTATTGTGAATGCGGATGCCATTGTGGCAGGTGAAGTTCCCGTTGACGAATTAGGGGTAACTGCCTTAGATGAAAAAACATTGGAAATCAAGCTGGATGTGCCTGTTCCCTATTTTGAATCCCTTATGGCATTCCCTTCCTTTTTCCCGGTCAATGAAGAGTTCTTCACCGGCTGCGGAGATACCTTTGCCACCTCTCCGGAAACAATTTTAAGTAACGGTCAATTTGTGGTTACTTCCTATGAGCCTGCGGCAACGACTATCGAGTTAACTAAGAATCCGGATTATTATGATGCGGATGCCGTTAAATTAGACGGATTGAAATACCAGGTTATTAAAGATTCCCAGCAGGCAATGCTTGCTTATCAAAACGGAGATTTGGATGTGGCTATTTTATCAGGAGAGCAGGTAGAACAATTCCAGGCAGATCCTGAATTTACAAATATAATGGCAGGATATTTATGGTATATATCTCCTAACCAGACAGTAGCCGGTCTGGAGAACCTAAACCTTAGAAAAGCCCTTGCTCTTTCCTATGACAAGGAAGCCATTGTAAACAATATCTTAAAGGACGGTTCCATTGTGGCCGACTTCGCCGTTCCCAGTGAGCTGGCAACAGGTCCGGACGGAAAGGATTTCCGTGAAACGGCAGATACTTACCTGTCAACGGATAAGGAGAAAGCGTTGGGATATTGGGAAGCAGCGAAGCAGGAATTAGGAGTGGAATCCTTGACCTATTCCCTGTTAGTGGAAGATACGGAATCAGCTCAAAACGTAGCACAGTTTATTCAGGCTGAAATTCAGACAACACTTCCCGGCATTACCATTGAATTAGAAATACTGCCTAAGAAGAACAGAGTGGAAAGAATGCAGGAAGGCACCTTTGAATTGGGATTAACCCGTTGGGGACCCGACTATGCGGATCCTATGACCTATGAAGATATGTGGATAACAGACAGCCCGAATAACTATGGTTTCTGGTCAAATGCCGATTATGACGCACTTATCGAATCTGCTAAAAAGGGTGAATTAGCCTTAGATTTGGAAGCCAGATGGGAAGCCTTAAAAGAGGCGGAAAAAATAGTTATGGATGAAGCAGTTATATTCCCCATTTACCAAAAAGGTAACGCAGTCATGATTAAGAGCAATGTAAAAGGAATTGAGTTCCATTCTGTTGCCATTAACAGAGTATTTAAAAACACAACAAAAGATTAATCAAGGGCGGCCGCTAAAGCTCCCACCGTAAGGGTGGGAGGCAGCAGCTACCGTGCAGCAGAAGAATCCGGTACATAATATCACCATGTATCGGATTTTAATGGAAAAGATCAGATCAACAACGAATGTTTCATTTACTACCATAATTATACTTTTACATCGAAATGCCTAAATGTTTTAAGAAGTTACTAATAGTTTAAAGCTGAGTTTCGGTAAGGTAACTTGTTTAAACGAGCAGCTCGAGGAATTTTGTTACTCTTATCTGTTTTATCAATATTTAAGATATTAGTAACTTCCTAAAGAAGGGAAGGCCGGTAAAAGGGATAGTTATGGTAATATTTATGTAAAGGAGAGGTTTTTACTGTGAAAAAATATTTGCTGAAGCGAATAGCTATTTCAATAGTGACCTTGCTGGCTATTTTAATTATCTTATTTTTAATGCTGGAATTCATGCCCGGTTCCCCCTTTAATGATGAAAAATTGACCGCAGATCAAATAGCATTATTAAATGCCAAATATGGATTGGACAAACCGGTAATGATCCGCTTTTTTAATTATGTAAAAAATATGCTGACAGGTGACTTTGGGGTATCCTATACCATTTCAAAAAACACGCCCATATCTCAATTATTACAATCACGTCTGCCTATTTCCGTACGTATCGGGGGCCAGGCAGTATTGCTTGGAACCGTAATCGGATTGATTTTAGGCATTATTGCGGCTTTAAAACATAATACCATTTGGGATACACTGACTACCATTATTTCCGTATTAGGTGTCAGCCTGCCGTCCTATGTATTTGCCCTGGCCTTATCCTATTCACTGGGATTTAAGCTGCAATGGTTTCCGCTTCTGTATGATATGGCTAATCCCTTACGGTCCTCCGTATTACCGACGATCTCCTTATGTATGTTTACCATAGCCACGGTGGCACGCTTTACAAGGACGGAGATGCTGGAGGTACTGGGGTCTGACTATATGCTGTTAGCGGAGAGCAAAGGTATCAGCGGCTTTCAGCTGATAGTTAAGCATGCTCTCAGAAATGCACTGATACCGATTATAACGGTCCTGGCACCTCTAATTGTAGGTCTAATGACGGGAAGCCTTGTAATAGAAAAAATATTTTCCATACCGGGAATAGGAAGCTTATTAGTAACAGCCATTCAGGCCAATGATTACAATGTAATCTTAGCATTATCCTTCATTTACAGTGCTATGTATATCGGAATCATGCTGGTGGTCGATATTTTATACGGAGTAATAGATCCCAGAATACGTTTGGCAAAGGGGGATAAGCATGAATAAGCAAAATGAAAAAATAATGTTTGCAGAAGATGATTTTGAACTCTTACACGGAGATTCGATTTCACAGATGGATGAAAATTATTCCAGCCAATCCTATTGGAGGGACGTATGGCACCGCTTCATAAGAAATAAGGGTGCTGTTATCGGTTTCCTGTGTATTGTGCTGATTATCCTTTTAGCCATATTTGCGCCGCACTGGAATGAATATACCTATGATTCTCAGATTATAACCAATCAGAACCTGGCGCCCCGTGTTCAGGGCCTTGAAAAATTCGGTATATTTGACGGCTCGGAAAGCATGAGTACCTCTACAGGGGAAGTAGAGGTAAATAAATATATTTCCCAAGACGGAGCAGAAACCGGCTTGGAGGATACTTACTACTGGTTCGGATCAGATGTGTTAGGAAGAGATATTTTTACAAGAACCTGGATTGGAACCCGGATATCTCTTTATATCGCATTGGCGGCCGTTTTAATTGATATGCTCTTTGGCTTAAGCTACGGTTTGATTTCCGGGTATTTCGGAGGTGCCGTTGACAATGTCATGCAGCGTTTCGCCGAGGTCTTAAACGGTATTCCCAGTCTGGTAATCGTAACCCTGCTTATTATTGTATTAAAGCCCGGATTGCTCACCATTACCTTTTCCCTTATGATAACCGGATGGATTGGAATGAACCGGATAGCCAGGGCACAAATGCTGAAATTAAAGGAACAGGAATTCGTTTTGGCATCAAGAACCTTAGGCGCACCTAATTTTATGATTATTTTTAAAGAAATATTACCGAATATATTTGGCCAGATTATTACCAATACCATGTTTTCCATACCGAATGCTATTTTTACGGAAGCGTTTTTGGCCTTTATCGGTCTGGGCGTACCGGCCCCCATGGCATCCCTGGGGTCCTTAATCAGTGAGGCTTTTAAATCCTTCACCACCCATCCCTATATGATTATTCCGCCAATTATCGTGCTGGCGGTACTGATGTTGAGCTTTAACCTGCTGGCTGACGGTCTTCGTGATGCCTTCGACCCGAAAATGAAAGAAATGTAGGAGGGAAGAATGATGATGAAAAAAGAAAAAATATTAGCAATTAAAGATTTATCCATTTCCTTCCAGACCTCTGCCGGAGAAGTAAATGCCATAAGGGGAGTAAAGCTGAATCTTTATAAGGGAGAAACCATAGCCATAGTGGGAGAAAGCGGAAGCGGTAAATCCGTTACCATGAAGGCGGTTATGGGTATACTTAGCAGCAATGGAAAAGTAAATTCGGGGACTATTGATTTTACTTACCATCAAGGGGATGAAGCCGTAAAGGTGGATATCCTTAAGCTGAATAAGAAACAGATGAGAAAAAGCATTAACGGTAAAAGAATAGCCATGATTTTTCAGGATCCCATGACTTCTTTAAACCCAACCATGACAATCGGGGCACAGATCATGGAGGGCATGATCTGGCATTATAAAACTCCAAGGGAGGAGGCTTATAAAAAGGCCGTAAATCTTTTGGAGCTGGTCGGTATCACAGATGCCGAAAAGCGTATGAAGAATTATCCTCACCAGTTATCGGGAGGGATGAGACAAAGAGTGGTTATTGCCATTGCACTGTCCTGCGATCCGGAGCTGTTGATCTGTGATGAGCCTACAACGGCCCTGGATGTTACCATACAGGCAAAGATACTGGAGCTTATCAAAGAAATCCAGGAAAAAACGGGAATTTCCGTAATTTATATTACCCATGATTTGGGAGTGGTTGCAAAGGTGGCAGATTATGTATCCGTTATGTATGCAGGTAAAATTATAGAACAGGGTACGGTGAATGATATATTTTATGATCCCAGACATCCTTATACCTGGGGATTATTATCGGCAATGCCGGATATCGATACCCATGATGATAAGCTGTATACCATACCGGGAAGCCCGCCCAATCTCTTAAAAAAGGTGGAAGGTGATGCTTTTGCACCGAGAAACATTTTTGCATTAAATATTGATACCAGGGAAGAACCTCCCATGTTTAAGATTTCGGATACTCACTATGCGGCCACCTGGCTATTACATGAAAAAGCACCTAAAATGGATATGCCCGCTGAGCTTCGCACCAGAATAGACCGTATGTTAAAGGAGGCGGAAAAGGATGGAAAATAAAAAGCCTTTATTAACTGTTAAGAATTTAAAGCAGCATTTTAGGATCAGTAAAAAATATACGGTAAAGGCGGTAAACGGTGTTGATTTTGAGATCTATCCGGGAGAGACCTACGGCTTGGTTGGAGAATCGGGAAGCGGGAAATCTACCATAGGACGTTCCTTAATACGTTTATATGAGCCCACCGGCGGAGAAATCATTTTTAATGATGTGGATATTTCGGGACGATTATCAGAGGCAGACAGAAAGCATTTACGGACCAATATGCAGATGATATTTCAGGATCCCATGGCCAGCTTAAATCCCAGAAAAAAGGTCATGGACATCATTGCCCAGGGACTTGATATTCATCATATGTATTCTTCGGCAGAAGAAAGAAAAGAGCTGGTTTATAAGATTTTGGAAAGAGTCGGCTTGTCAAGAGAACATGCCAACCGTTATCCTCATCAGTTTTCCGGAGGGCAGAGACAGCGTATCGGTATTGCAAGGGCGCTTATTATGAATCCTAAGCTGATTATAGCAGATGAAGCAATCAGTGCCCTTGACGTATCCATTCAGGCACAGGTAGTTAATCTGATGAAGGATATACAAAGGGAAACGAATACGGCTATTCTGTTTATTGCCCATGATTTATCAATGGTAAAGTATATTTCGGACAGAATAGGCGTACTGCATCTGGGATATTTGGTAGAGACCGGCACAACGGATGAGATATTCAGCAATCCTGTTCATCCCTATACGAGATCCCTATTGTCAGCCATACCTCATCCTAATCCTGTTGTTGAAAAAGAGAGAAAGTCCATGACATATGATTATGGTACCAGTGGAATTGATTATGCAAAAGGAATACAGCAGCATGTGGAGGGAACCCATTATGTTTTGGCAGCCGGCGATGAAATAAGAAGCTGGACAAATAATGGGAAGAAATACTGACTTTACCATATTGCAGAAAAAAAGGAAGCTCCGGGAAACCCTTAGTAGGTTTCCCGGGGCTTCATTCCCATTTCCGAAAAGTATTCTTTCACATTACAGGCCTTATATTCATCCACCAACACATGTAAGATATCGCCGGAATGAAGAGAGGTGTTTCCGTTAGGAATGATTTCCGAATCCCCCCTTTTAATGGCGACTAGTAAACAATTTTTAGGAAGCCGCAATGCTTTTATTTCTTTCCCGTCCATTTTAGAATCAGCAAACACAGGAATTTCCAGTATGGTCTTTCTGTTCTTCTTCCCCTTAAATAAAGAAGAAACGTTAGTTTTCAGAAGATTTTCCAGCAAGGATTCGTAAATGGGTTCGGATTTTAATAAATCCGCCACTATATAAGCAACTAAAGATATCATACTCAGGGAAAGCAGGTGTGATAAAGAGCCGGTCATTTCCGTTATCAATATACTGCCTGTAATCGGAGCCCTGACAATTGCGGTAAAATATCCGGCCATTGCTAAAATCATGAAATTATCAATATATGCCGGATCAAAATCCAGAAAATTTACTAACGCCTTACCGTAGACAGCTCCTGTTAAAGCTCCTAATATTAAAAGAGGAAAGAAAATACCTCCGGGAGCGCCGGAACCATAGCTAATCATGGAAAATAAAAATTTAACCAATAATATCAGCAGCAGCATTTTTATACTGAATGTCTGTTTTGTTAATAATTCAATAAGAGAGTGTCCGCCGCCAAGGACCTCGGGCAATGTGAAGGCCAAAATACCGGCTGCTAAAAATGGAATAATCGGCGCAAAATTCTGGGGTATTCCTTTTAGTTTACGAAAAATAAGCTGTGTTTTAACCAGTGTAAAATTATACAGGGCACCGAAAGCACCAACTATAATACCCAGAATGATAATAAATCCATAACTTTCTAAGGGTAATGGGTTCACATTTGAAAAATTAAAAACCGGCTTTAAGCCGAAAAATTGGGAGGAAATAAAATCGGACGTTAATGCCGCAGACATTGCTGATAATAATATTAGAGGAGAAAAATGCCTGTGTACCTCCTCAAGAGAAAACATGACTCCCGCTAAAGGAGCATTAAAGGCCGCAGCAAGACCGGCAGATGCACCGCTTGTGATTAAATATCGTTCTTCAATTTTTTCTCTTTTAAATATCTTACCGATTCCCTGACCGACCGCAGCCCCCAATTGTATGGAGGGACCTTCTCTGCCGAGAGAAAGACCGGCACCGATGGAGATAACTCCTCCGATAAACTTTAAGACCATGACCGAAAGCCAGTTTGTCTTAATTTTCATAAGAAGCTGGCCCTCTACCTGAGGGATACCGCTCCCTTTAATTAATGGCTCTTTTTTTATTAAATAAGACACCACAAGTGCAAAAATTAGTAATAGCAGCAGCCATAAGGGTATCAATCTGTGTTTTTCAATAGGCAGGTCCAATATATAATTTCTAAGGGCTTCGGCTTTTTCTAAGGTTATCCGGTAAAGAACAATTAAAAAGCCGGAAGCGGCACCAACCACGATACCCTGAATCAGCAGGTTAAGCCTGAAATTATGCCAGTGGGATAATATGCTGCGAGTATCCTCTTTCTTTGAAGTGTCCATTATATTACCTCCGTTCCGGCAATTATTATACAGCCATGGGAATGAATAATCAATGAAGGAGAATTTAAAAAAATAATAGAAATTTCATAAAATTTTAAGATTTTCTATAGTACTCAGAGTAAATT
>CAMJWQ010000099.1 GCA_946409475.1 uncultured Lachnospiraceae bacterium | reverse complement strand
CATTCGATTCAGGTGAAGTGATAAAAACGGCTGTTAAAAACGGTACATTATCCGGGGCCGTAACACAGGATCCTTTATCTATTGGCCGTAAGACGGTAGAATTAGCCGTTGCGGCTGCAAAAGGGGAATCCGTATCTGATGTGGATACCGGCTGCCAATGGTATACGTCAGAAAATATGGATGATCCTTCCATAGCTCCTAACTTATACGATTAAGAACAAATATCCGGATATACTGAAAATGCCCCGTTAGGGGCATTTTCGACATGAACTCTATGAAAGCACATTCATGAAAAGGATGGTGGGTTTCAGATGAATAAAAAAAGTACGGCACAAGAAAAAAGAAAGACAAAAATAAAAAAGATACGATCAGGAAGCAGTATTAGAAAAAAAATAACTCTGATGAATGCTATTATTTTTATGGGAATGCTCACGTTATTAGTGGGCTTAGTGATAAAAGCAATACAGTACAACGAGCAATATAATAAAGTCTTAGACAGAGGGATACGGCTTAGCTATATAAAAACCGAAACCACCAATCAGCCTGACAGATTATTGGAATTGTGTAACACTAAGGAAAATATTGTTGCATCCGGAGAAAATGAAGTCATATCAAATATAGAAGAATATGTTTCCGGCATTACAGAGAAATCAAATATAGAAGTAAATGATGAAGAATATAATGTTTTATTAACTAATTTTATAGATAATGCCAATAAGTATATACAGAATTATAAGGATCTCGTAAATATTTGCGGAGAGACCTTTCATGAAGCCGGTGTCATGAATTTATATTCCATGCAGACCTCTGCAGTTTTTTTGAAAGATGCATGTAATGAATTAATAACATTGGAATTAGAAAATAGCAATATATTAAAGAGCAGTATTAATCTGCAGTTTCGCCTCATGATTAGTATACTGGTTGCTTTTATCATCATTATTAGCATGATTAGCTTTGTTTTTGCAGCCTTAATTACAGGAAGTATAACAAAACCGATTATATGCCTGAAAGAGAAAATGGTAACAATGGCCGGCGGAGATCTCAGGGGAGAAGAATTAAAAGTGAGGACCTCTGACGAAATGAAGGATTTGGCGATGGCCTTCAATAAAATGAAAAACAGTTTAAAAACGATCATCAATCAAGTTTCCAATGTGAGCAATGAAATTGAAGGCTCTACCAGGCATGTCGGGTGCAGTGTAATGGATAATAGTAATGAAAGTACTAAAATAGCGGAATATTTGGAAGAAATGAATATGCGTATGGATCAACAGACCCTGGATACCAAAGATGTTATGGAACAGGTATACCAAATGAATGCCGTATCAGATAAAATCGTACAGGGAATTAAGGAAATCAGCAATCAGTCGTTAAATTCCCTAAACTATGCTAAAACCGGGAACGGGCACATGGAAATGTATATGATTCAATTATCGGATTTGAGCAATACCATGAATGGTATGGAGAAAATGGCAGCCAGGCTTACGGAAAGCACCCGGGAAATGAATATGATTTTACAATCCATTTCAGGAGTGGCGGAGCAGACGAATCTGTTATCCTTAAATGCTTCCATTGAAGCGGCAAGAGCGGGAGAAACGGGGAAGGGATTTGCTGTGGTAGCGACAGAAATACGGGTTCTATCAGAAAATGTTAAAGAAGATGCAAACCGCATTGGAATGATTATTAAAGAGGTGCAGCAGGAAGCATCACTTATGACAGAAAAAATGCAGGAAGGGATGGAGCAGTTTAATAAAGGAAATATCTTGATTAATAATACGAATAAAAGCTTTACCGATATCCAAAAAGCGACGGAAGCTGTAAATGACCATGTACAGATGATAGATTCTAAAATACGAATATTTTCAGATACGATAAAAAAGGTAAATAAAAATATAGAAAAGATGGAAGCGGGAACAAATGAAAATGCAGGTACGATTAACAGCATTACCAAAATGATGTCGGAGCAGACAGCCAATTTAGAAGAAATAGCTGCGACAACGGTTATTTTAACGGACTTAACAGGAAAACTGGAAAATACCGTACAAATGTTTACCGTTTAATTATTCCCCAAGTTCATTATTCTTACATAGCATATGACAGTTAAGGAAATGAAAACCGGACCATATAATTAAGGAGTCAATAATATGAGTGAATTTTTGTTAGGAATGGATATGGGAACAAGCTCCTGTAAAATAACATTATTTAAAAAAAATGGTATGGTTGTGGGTTCCGCTAATAGAGAATATCCGGTATATTACCCAAAACAGGGGTGGGCAGAGCAAAATCCTGAGGATTGGTGGATAGCCGTATGCAAGGCCATAAAAGAATTGTTAGATAAAACCGGTATTAATCCAAATCAAATTGCCGGTATTGGTATTGACGGACAAAGCTGGTCTGCAGTTGCGGTAGATAAGTCGGGTGAGGTGCTGACCAATACTCCTATATGGATGGATACCAGAGCAACGGATATTTGTAACAGACTGAATATGGAATTGGGAGAAGATGAGATTTTTAAGGTGGCGGGTAATTCGGTACAACCCTTCTATACGACTCCTAAAATTCTATGGTATCAGAAAAAACTGCCGGAGGTTTATAAAAGCACGGATAAAATCTTACAATCAAACAGTTTTATAGCATTTCGATTAACAGGTATTGCCACTCAGGATATTTCGCAAGGGTATGGTCTGCACTGTTTTGACATAAAAAAAGGAAATTGGGATTTGCATATGTGTAAGAAGCTGCAAATACCTGAAAGCTTTTTACCTGAGATTTATGCCAGTCACGATGTTATCGGGGGTGTAACCAAAGAAGCGGCTGAAAAAACTGGATTGTGTGAAGGTATACCGGTTGTGGCGGGAGGATTGGACGCCGCTTGCGGGACCCTGGGTGCAGGTGTTATCCATCCCGGTAAGACCCAGGAGCAGGGTGGCCAGGCAGGTGGAATGAGTATCTGTATGGATGAATATGCGGCAGATCCCCGTTTAATAGTCAGTCGGCATGTAGTACCCGGCCTGTGGCTTCTGCAAGGAGGGACTACGGGGGGCGGAGGTGTTATGCGTTGGCTGGAAAAAGAATTTGCACAATATGAAAGAAGTTTAGCCGGTGTATCAGGTAAATCCTCCCTGGTACGGTTTAATGAGCTGGCCGAAATGATAAACCCTGGCAGCGACGGACTGATATTTTTGCCATATATGTCCGGAGAACGATCGCCAATATGGGATCCTTATGCGAAAGGAGTATTCTTTGGCCTGGATTATAGCAAAACAAAGGGACATATGATTCGCTCAGCAATGGAAGGAGTTGCTTTTTCCTTAAAGCATAATCTTGATATTGCAGAAGCTAAGGGAGCAATGGTGAAAGAACTGCTTGCAACGGGCGGCTCTGCGAATTCCGTCCTATGGACACAAATAAAAGCAGATATTACCGGTAAACCCATTGCAGTGCCCTCCTCTGATACGGCAACAACACTGGGAGCTGCTATTTTAGCCGGAGTAGGGACAGGCCTTTATAAAGATTTTGAGGAAGCGGTGAAAATGACAGTTACGATAACCAGAAGGCAGGAGCCTGACAAAAGTAAATATAAAGAATACCGGAGAAATTATGGTATTTACCTGGAACTTTATAAAAACCTGAAGAATCTTATGAATGATATAGGAGGCAATTAGCATGAAAGCAGGAGTTATTCATGCAAAAAAAGATATTCGCTATGAAGAAATAGAAAAACCGGTACCCCAAGAAGGACAGGTACTAATTAAGGTGAAGTATACCGGTATCTGTGGCTCTGATATTCCGAGAGTGAATGGTGACGCATGTCATTTCTATCCTAATGTTTTAGGGCATGAATTTTCCGGGGCAGTAGAGCAAATCGGGGAAGGAGTAACGAAACTTAACGTTGGAGACCGTGTGGCAGGGATACCCTTAATTCCCTGCATGAAATGTGAGGAGTGCCGGACGGGCAGCTATTCTTTGTGCAAGCATTATAGTTTTATCGGCTCCAGAGAATATGGCAGTTTTGCAGAGTATGTTGCAGTGTCCGAAAATAATGCGGTTAAATTTGATGAGAGCGTTTCCTTTGAACAGGGAGCTTTCTTTGAACCTGCAGCGGTAGCTCTTCACGGGTTAGAAAGAGTTGATTATAAGGGAGGTAAAACCGTTGCCGTACTTGGAGGAGGAACCATAGGCATATTTGTCATGCAATGGGCAAGGATTTTCGGTGCCAAAACGGTCGTAGTTTTTGATATTGCCGGGGAGAGATTAAAGCTGGCCGAGAAGATGGGGGCGACTGCGGGAATTAATACATTGGAAACGGATTTTATGGATACGGCCAAAGCCATGACAAATGGTAAAGGTTTTGAGTATGTGTATGAGACGGCAGGAAATACCATAACCATGAAAATGGCATACGAACTTGCCGGAAATAAGGCACAGATTTGTTTTATCGGTACACCTACCAAAGAATTGGTATTTGGTGTGGAAGAGTGGGAAAACATGAACCGTAAGGAATTTACACTGACCGGTTCCTGGATGTCATATAGTGCACCCTTCCCCGGTCATGAGTGGAAAGCAACAGCGCACTATTTTAAAACAGGTGATTTGCTGTTTGATGAGTCTTTCATTTTTAGAAAAATACCGTTAAGTAAAATAGACGAAGCGTTTGCCTTGTATCAAAAAGCAGGAGCTGTAAAAGGAAAGATTTTAATTAATAGTGAAGAATAGAGGTGGAAACAGCTTATGTTACATCCGTTACAGAAAATGATGAAATTAAGGCGGCAGGGCATCAAATGTGGAATCCCCTCCTATTGCAGTGCCAATGAATTGGTAATTGAAGCAGCGCTGGAAAGGGCTAAGGAATGTGATAAACCGGTTTTAATTGAGGCTACTGCTAATCAGGTGAATCAATTTGGAGGGTATACCGGAATGACCCCCCGGGATTTTATGGACTTTGTACTTGAGATAGCAAGAAGGGTCGGGGTGAAGAAAGACCAGATTATCTTAGCCGGTGATCATCTTGGACCGCTTACATGGAGGAACGAACCGGAAGAAAGTGCCATGGAAAAGGCGGAAAAGCTTGTCAGAGCGTATGTATTGGCAGGATTTACGAAAATTCATTTGGATACCAGTATGAAGCTTGGTGATGATCCGTTTGATGAAGTATTAAAGACAGAAGTAATTGCCCGCCGGGGAGTCAGACTTTATGCTGTATGTATAAAAGCCTATGAAGAAGTCAAAAAACAAAATCAGGATGCCGTAAGACCGGTATTTATTATCGGAAGTGAAGTTCCCATTCCCGGTGGGGTTCAGGAAACAGAAGAAGGGATAAGCATTACAAAAGCAGAAGATTTTGAGGATACCGTTAATACATATAAACGAATATTTAAGGAAAACGGATTTTTTAATGCCTGGGAGGATATCATTGGCGTGGTGGTTCAACCCGGTGTGGAATTTGGTGACTCGCAGGTATTTATGTATGACAGAGAAAATGCCAAAAGCCTGTGTGCTAAATTAAAAGAATATCCGGAGATAGTGTTTGAAGGACATTCTACGGATTATCAGAGTCCTGAATGCTTAAGGAAAATGGTGGAAGACGGTATAGCGATTTTAAAGGTGGGACCAGCCCTGACTTTTGGTTTACGGGAAAGCTTATTTGCTCTTAGCATAATAGAAAAAGAATTAATACCCAGAGAAAAGCAAGCATATTTTATTGAAGTTTTAGACAGGGTTATGTGTGAAAATCCGAAGAATTGGGTAAATCATTATCATGGAAATGAGAGATTGGTTGGATTCGCCAGAAAATACAGCTTTTCTGACAGAAGCAGATATTATCTGGGGGAAAAAGAAGTGGTCATTGCTACGAATAAGCTATTTGAAAATTTATCGTCTGTGGAAATACCCCTAAATATTCTTGACCAGTATATGCCCATTCAATTTAGAAAAGTCAGAGACGGGAAATTGAGATTAGATCCCAGGGAATTAGCGAAAGACGGAATTAAAAACTACATGGAAGATTATGAGCAGGCAGTTTCGTAGTTTGTGTTAGGGAGAATAATGGGAATTATAGTATAAATTTAAAACAGGAGGATATAAGTATGAATAATGTAACTGACCCTAATTTGGTACCGAAATTCAAATTTTATACAGGAGAAGAAGTGCCTTGTATGGGTATGGGAACCTTTGGTTCCGATCGCTTTACACCGGAGCAGGTTTCAGAGGCAGTTGCCGGAGCAATAAGAGCCGGTTATCGTTTGTTTGACTGTGCGGCCTGCTATGGCAACGAAGATCAAATTGGTCAGGTTTTTACAAAGGCTTTTAACGAAGGAGTTGTGGAAAGAAAAGAATTATTTATTATGACGAAGGTTTGGAATGATATGCATGAAAAAGTGAAGGAATCCTGCAGAAAAAGTATGATAGATTTACAGTGTGATTATATCGATTTATTCTTTATCCACTGGCCCTTTCCCAATTATCATGCACCCGGATGTGATGCAGATGCCAGGAATCCGGATGCAAGACCCTTTAGTGTTGACGAATTTGTGGCTACTTATGGAAGATGTGAAGAGCTGGTGGAAAAAGGATCGATCAGATATATTGGAATTTCTAATATGACAATACCGAAATTAGAAGCCGTATTGCCTCGTTTGAAAATAAAACCCGCTGCCTGCGAAATGGAGCTGCATCCTTGTTTTCAGCAACAGGAGTTATTCGATTATCTGGTGGCGCACGATATTCAACCCATAGGCTTTATGCCAATCGGTTCTCCCACAAGACCGGAACGGGATATGTGTCCGGAAGACATTGCAGACATTCAAACACCGGAAATGAAAGCAATTGCAGAGGCGCATGGTATTCATCCGGCTGTTGTTGCTCTGAAATGGGCAGTACAGAGAGGACAGATTCCCATACCCTTTTCCATTCATGAAAAGGAATATGTCAGTAACTTAGAATCTACAACGAAGGATCCTTTAACGGAAGAAGAAATGAAGCTCATAGCTGCCCTGGAGAGAAATAACAGGCTGGTAAAAGGGCAGGTCTTCTTATGGGAGGGTGCGAAAGACTGGCATGATTTATGGGACGAAGACGGAAAGATAGTGGAATAAGCAAAATCTTCACTTACATATAATATAAGATGCAATTGCATATAAAAATAGTTGTTTGGCAGGAAGGAGATATTCCCTATTTTAGGACAATTCCCTTTTTGTATTTATTGGTATTGTGTTGACAAATGTGGTAAATTAAACTATAATACAGATAAAACAAATAAAAACAAATAAAAGAATCAAAAAGGAAAAAGTGAAGAGGTGAAACATGAATTTATTTTATGATAAAGAAATTGTAAAATCACCACGTATTCAGAAGCTGATTGATGATCTATATGATCACATGCCGGAGATTGAAGCCGACAGAGCCGTACTGCTGACAGAGTCTTATGCAAAAACAGAGCAGGAGCCTGTCATCACGCGCAGGGCCAAAGCATTTGCACATATATGCAATAACCTGCCAATAGTGATACGTCCTAATGAATTAATCGTGGGAAGTGCGACAAAGTCGGCAAGGGGCTGCCAGGTTTTTCCCGAATTCTCTTTTGCGTGGCTTCAGGAAGAGTTTCCTACCATGGAAAAAAGAACGGCAGATCCCTTCTTTATTTCTGAAAAAACCAGGGAGAAATTAAATCAGGTATTTACCTGTTGGAAGGGCAAAACCACCAGCGATTTGGCTCTGGCATATATGGATACGGAGACAATCCGGGCAATAGAACACAATATATTTACTCCGGGCAATTATTTTTATAATGGAGTCGGTCATGTTACTGTTAATTATGAACAGATTTTAAAATATGGATTTGAGGGAATTATAGAAAGAGCGCAAAAGGAATTAAATCAGCTTTTTGTATATGACGAGAACTATGCAAAGAAAAGTCATTTCTTAAAGGCGGTGATACAGAGCTGCCAGGGTGCTGTTGCATTTGCAAAAAGATATGCCGGGAAAGCGTTGGAAGAGGCAAATGCCTGTAAGGACAGCAAGAGAAAGCAGGAATTGTTGAGAATTGCGGCAAATTGTGAAAGAGTGCCGGCGAAGGGGGCCCGAAATTTTTATGAAGCCTGTCAGTCCTTTTGGTTTATACAAATGCTCATACAGGTGGAATCCAGCGGGCATTCCATATCACCCGGGCGTTTTGACCAATATATGTATCCCTATTTCAAACAGGATTTGGATAAAGGAGAGATTACCAGAGAGTTTGCGCAGGAACTGACAGATTGTATCTGGGTAAAGTTAAATGATTTGAATAAGGTCCGTGATGCAGCTTCGGCGGAAGGCTTTGCAGGTTACAGCCTGTTCCAGAACCTGATTGTCGGAGGACAGGATTCGGAAGGAAAGGATGCCGCCAATGACCTGTCCTTTATGTGTATAGAAGCATCCATGCATGTACGGCTGCCCCAGCCCTCCTTGTCCCTTCGGGTATGGAACGGCTCGCCCCATGAGCTGCTGGTGAAAGCGGCGGCTCTGACAAAAACCGGTATAGGACTTCCGGCCTATTATAACGATGAAGTGATCATACCGTCTTTAATGAACAGAGGTCTTACGCTGCAGGATGCCAGGGATTATAACATTATTGGCTGTGTGGAACCGCAAAAGGCAGGAAAAACGGAAGGCTGGCATGATGCCGCCTTTTATAATATGCTGCGCCCCCTGGAAATGGTGTTTTGCAATGGGATTGAAAATGGAATTCGTGTGGGAATCACTACCGGCGAAGTCGAACAAATGAAGTCCTTTGAAGAATTTTTTGAAGCCTATAAAAAGCAGACGTCATATTTTATCGGACTGCTTGTAAATGCGGATAATGCTATTGATACCGCCCATGCCGAAAGATGCCCGTTACCCTTTTTATCCGGAATGATAGAGGATTGCATCGGCAGAGGAAAAAGTGTGCAGGAGGGCGGAGCCGTTTATAATTTTACAGGTCCCCAGGGATTTGGAATTGCTAATTTAGCAGATTCCTTGTATGCCATAAAGAGACTGGTTTTTGATGAAAGAAAAATATCTTTAACGGATTTCAAACAAGCACTGCAGGATAATTACGGACAGGGAATGCATCCCGTACTGGCAGAAATAGTAACGAAACAAATCACCAAACAATTATTAGAGCAGGGTAAGAGTATGGAAGAAGAAAGAGTAAAAGAGATAACAAAGGCAGTGTTAAGGAACGGTTTATCGGAGGATAAAAAGGAGCGCTATGAAAAGCTTCTTTCCATGATAAACGAGCTTCCTAAATACGGTAATGATGTGGAGGAAGTTGATTTGCTGGCAAGAGAGGCAGCCTATACATATACAAAAACCATTGAAAAATTTAAAAATCCCAGAGGAGGGCAGTATCAGGCGGGCTTATATCCCGTATCCGCAAATGTTCCCTTAGGAGAACAGACAGGAGCGACACCGGACGGAAGACTGGCATTTACCCCTATTGCCGACGGCGTGTCGCCAAGCTCGGGTAAGGATACCCATGGCCCTACTGCGGTAGCCAATTCCGTGTCGAAATTAGATCACCTGATTGCTTCTAACGGCACCCTGTTAAATCAAAAATTTCATCCGTCCGCGTTATCCGGAAAAAAAGGGCTTGCTAATTTTATCGCATTCATATTGGCCTATTTTGAACAAAAAGGCAGTCATGTGCAGTTTAATGTGGTGAGCAGGGATACCCTTATGGACGCGCAAAAGAATCCGGATCAATATAAAGGCCTGGTAGTCAGAGTCGCCGGATACAGTGCATTATTTACTTCTCTTTCAAGATCCCTGCAAAACGATATCATCGCAAGAACAGAACAGGGCTTTTAGAATGGAGGCGGCGGAATGGGAGATGGCCTTAAGGTAAAAGGCAGAATTTTTGATATACAAAGGTACTCCATCCATGACGGACCGGGCATACGGACTATTGTATTTTTAAAAGGATGTTTTTTAAGGTGCCAATGGTGCTGCAATCCGGAATCCCAGGCTTATGCAATGGAAAAGATGGAGGCAGGGGGAAAGGTTAATGTAATCGGAAAAGATGTTACGGTAATGGAAGTACTGAATGAGGTTCGAAAGGACAGAAGCTTTTATCGAAAATCCGGTGGCGGAATGACTCTGTCTGGTGGTGAATGTTTTTTTCAGCCGGAATTTACAAAAGAATTATTAAAGC
>CAMJWQ010000098.1 GCA_946409475.1 uncultured Lachnospiraceae bacterium | reverse complement strand
TATTACTATTTATATAGTTTATTAAAAAAATAATACTGTTTTAAAAATCCGTTTTATAAATCATATGCTACTATATTTCATTAAAACATGCAACCCTGTAATCATTTTTCTGCCTTGCATTGACTCCGGTATTGCATAGGCGTGAGCTGGAACTGCTTTTTAAAAAAACGGTGAAAGTGGCTTTGATTGGCAAAGCATAAAGAGGAGCTGATTTCACTGATGGATTTATCCGTATATTTCAGCAAATTTTTTGCTTCCTCCAATCTTATCCGCAGTATAAAGCTTCCCGGCCCAAATCCAAGCTCCTGCTTAAATAATCTTGTTATATGAGTACGGCTATAGCCGGCATAATCTGCTACATCCGAGACATTGATATGATTATATATGTTCTTACGGATAAACCGTATGCAATCCAATAATTCCGGCTTCGTATTATTGGGAATTGAAAGGTCAGCTATTTTCTGGGCAAAGAAAATAGCTGCTTTTGTTGTTGTAATATCTACGTCCTCCACTGTCTTAGCCATATTAATCTTATGATAATAAGAGGCCAGAATCTTCATAGATTCCAGAACGGGAATCCCCCCACGTTTTGCGGCCTCCGCAAAAATTGCAATAGCGTAATAGCACAGATTTTTACGATACTGCAATGGATTTTCCCCAAATTCAACAGGGGGAACAGCCGACAGGGGGCTGCGGAAAAAATGAATTAATCCCTTCACGTCCCCTTGCTCGATTAGCTGCGCAACAAGATTCGGCTGCTTTGAAAATTCTTCGTCTTCCGGATAATCGGAATAATTCCGCTGATAGATCCGGCCTGCCGTATCCGGTATATGCTTATCCTGATATTCGAAAAAATCATCTCTTGTAAATTTTTGATTGGTGACCATGTAATGGAAAAGCAATAAAATATCCACGAACTCTATATTTGTTAAAAGGGGAATCCGCAGATAAAATTCTTTACAGGCTTCATGGTATTCCTGCAGTATAAAATTACGATGGAACATCAGCAGCAATTGCTTGTCGGTATATGGAATCGTACTGACAGGTCCAAGAAGTATTTGCAGCTTTTTATCTTCCATACGGATATAACCAATAAAAGAATTTTCCGGTGTGATATAACACAGGAAATCCTTCTCCTGCTTCTCTAAGATTTTAAGATCCATCATTGGCCGGCAGAAATCAGGCTGGTCAGGAAGACAGAAAACCGGCTTATTCCGCTCAAAAATATAAGTAGGAATATGATGTACATAATAGAAAAATTCACATAAGGTAATTAAATGATTCATATTTGCCTCAATTTGCACGTTTCACCAACGTGCCTTTCTTTTTCCTTTTTGATACAATAGTACATTTAATGTCTCATAAATGCAATACAGTAAAAAAACTATATTGTAAAATCTAAAAAACAAAGCGGACAAATCCGCTCTCAGGAAATATAACATGATAAATGGAGGTAGCTTTTATGAAGATAATACAGCTGAAAGTCAATCATATGGTAAATCCCTTAGGATTCCATATGGATAAACCGGTTTTTTCTTACAAGGTTATTGAGGCAAAGGGAAAAAGGCAGACTGCCGCAAGATTATGTATCTGCTTAACAAAGGATATGGAAAATCCTGTTTTCGATTCCGGGCTCCGGTCAGATATTGATAATATCGCCTATGAAGTGCCCATAAAATTAAAACCATGCACCAGATATTACTGGAATATAACCGTACATACGGATGTGCCGGGAGAATCCGCCGTCAGTGAGACCGCATGGTTTGAAACAGGAAAAATGACAGAACCCTGGAAGGGAAAATGGATATATTCCGACTTAAATACCGGAAATCATCCTATATTTTATAAAAATTTTATGGCAGATAAGGAAATTAGAAAAGCAAGACTTTATATCTGCGGATTAGGACTATATGAAGCCTATATAAACAATGAAAAGGTATCCGATGAGTGTCTGACGCCCTACTGCAATTCCTACGATCATTGGCTTCAGTATCAAACCTTTGATATTACCGAAATGCTAAAGACGAATCAAAGCAATCTTATTGAGGTGATACTGGGAGACGGCTGGTATAAGGGACGTTTTGGCTTGACGTCATCGGAAAGCGTTTATGGAAAAACGGCATTGTTAATAGGAGAAATTTGTATTACTTATACAGACGGAAGCGAGAAAATAATTGCAACAGATGATTTATGGAAGGCCGGAAAAAGTAAAATTACCTTCAGTAATATCTATGATGGGGAAGCTTTTGACGAAACCTTTGAAGATAATGCTGTTTATCCTGTTTATTTATACCAAAAAGAATTGCCGGTACTAACAGAACGCCTCAGTCCCGCAGTCAGAGTAAAGGAAGAGGTAAAACCGGCCGAATTATTTTATTCGCCCCAAAAAGAGCTGATCATTGACATGGGGCAGAATATGGCAGGCTGGTTTACATTAAAGGTTTCCGAACCGAAGGGTACACAAATAACATTATCCTTCTTTGAAATCCTTCAGAATGGCTGCTATTACCATGATAATCTTAAGACAGCAAAACAGGAATACCGCTATATCTCCAATGGAGAAGCTCAGATCATCAGACCCCATTTTACCTATTACGGTTACCGTTATGTAAGGGTGGAAGGCATGTCAAATTTTAAAATTGAGGATTTTACAGGTCTTGTCCTATATTCCGATTTAAGTCAGACAGGCTCCCTGATGACCGGAAACGGACTGGTCAACCGTTTGATTCTGAATGCTTTGTGGTCACAAAAGTGTAATTTTGTGGATGTTCCGACCGATTGTCCCCAGAGGGATGAGCGTTTGGGATGGACCGGAGATGCCCAGGTTTTCTCTCCCACCGCATGCTTTAACATGGATTGCTATAGCTTCTATCAAAAATATCTCCATGATATGTATGAAGAGCAGAAAGCGAATCAGGGCATGGTTCCGGATTATATACCCTCCTTCAAAAAGCTGAGCTGTTCTTCCGTATGGGGAGACGCTTCTACCATCATTCCCTGGAATTTATATCTTTTCTATGGTGACAAAAAAATATTGGAAGACCAATTTGAAAGCATGAAGGCCTGGGTAGATTATATTACAAAGGAAAATGGAGATAACCAGGCCTGGAGCAGACATTACCACTGGGGAGACTGGCTGGCATTGGACAACCAGTCGGAAAATGGTTATACGGGAAAAACCGATGTCGGTTATATTGCTTCGGCATATTATTACCACTCGGCAGCACTCGTCGCAAAGGCCGCAAAAATCATAGGAAAGGAAGAAGAAGCCAAAAAATATGAAGCCCTGGCCTCCGATATCCTTTCGGAAATTCGGGATGAGTTTTTTACAAAAAACGGAAGACTGTCCATTGATACACAAACCGGGTATATTTTAGCATTGCATTATCAGCTTGCGCCAAATAATGAGAGAATCCAAAATGATTTCCGGTATCTTTTCAGGTCAGACGGATATAAGCTGAAAACAGGCTTTGTCGGAACCCCCTTATTATGTAATACATTATCGGAGAATCAAATGAATGAGCTGGCCTATTCATTACTGTTGGAAGAAGGGTTTCCCGGCTGGTTATATGCCGTTAAGCTGGGAGCAACAACCATCTGGGAGCGCTGGGATTCCGTGCTGCCGGACGGTACCATGAATCCCTCGGGCATGAATTCCTTGAACCATTATTCCTATGGCTCCATCGTAGAATGGATCTACCGTCATGTTGCCGGAATAAACCCGGTTGAAGAGTCTCCGGGCTTTCGGACAATAAGGCTGAGCCCGAAACCGGATTACCGTTTAGGCTATGCGGAGGCTTCCCTTGATTCACCTGTCGGCGTATATAAAAGTAAATGGGAAATTCAAACGGATGGTAAGCTGGCTTTGGAAATTGTTGTTCCCTTTGGCGGAAAAGCAGATTTAATCCTGCCCTATGCACCTGCTTCCATAAAAGAAACCTGGAAGGACGCAGGCAGGACAAAAGAAGGATATGAGGTTGCACTGGAAGCAGGCAGCTATTTGATACAATATGAACCCACGATTCCAATGAGAAAGATTTACTCTTTAAATTCAGCCATTGGAGAATTGATAGAAAACGAAAAAACAAAGAAAATAGTTGCAGACATACTTCCCTTTACAGTCACTTTGCCTCAGGAGGCATATAAGGCAACAATACCCGACCTGATCAATGCGCTGTCAATTCCAATGACAGCAGAGCAGCTGACAGAATTGGATAATCAGTTAAAAAAAATAAAATAGAGTAGGTTCGGAAACTCTTTGTATGCAGATTTGTGAGATGATTTTTTGTCAGATGTGCACAAATTTATGAGGCGTACACGGAGCGTACGTTGAATAAATTTGTGTGTAGCTGGCGAAAAATCAGCCACAAAGATGTATGCAAGGGAGTTTCCGAACCTGCTCAAAAAAAAAGGAGAGGTAAAATTGAGCAGAAGAAAAGAATTAGGCCTGGATCATATGGGGGTCCAAAAACAAATGAGGAGCATCGACTACATTGGTGCTTTTTCAGACGTTATTATGGGAAAAATAGTTGACAGTACAAAATCCAGTAATGGAAAATGTGCCCCGTGGTTTGCCCGAATGGCAATTCCGGCATTTTTTATACTGATCGGTTTGTTTACCGTACCCTCCGACCTGTCAGATACAGGTCAGTTTCTATACTTGTTGGCAACTAATTTTATACATACCTCCATTGTTGCTACGGCAGTTCTTATACCATATAATTCACTTTTATCCAATTGTTTTACTAATTGGCCGGCACATTATTTTTGTTTCTCACCCGGAAGCGGCAGTTTTTTGTCTCCGGACAGTAATATTTTCAATCCCCTTAAGATATGTCCGTTTGCAAGCTCTACAAATCCCCGGGCAACCGCATAGGTGAATTTTCCGCTGGATGACATGCACATGGAGCGGATGGAATTGGAAGGCATCATGCGCACTACAAAGTACGAATTCTTCAGCCTTGTATCCCGCTCCAGAGAATCCGGCAGCTTCTTAGCCTTTTCGTAGTCTTTTTGTATCACACTCATTACCGATTTATAAAGAATTTTTCCCATTAACGTCCTTCTGAAATCGCCTAAGGGAGACTCCAGAGTCAATGCCCTGCTATGGGATGCCTTAGGTAATTCTATCCCTGACAATTCCGCAAATTCTTCCGGTATATTGGCCGGCGGCATGGAATAGGCATCTAAGACCCTTTGAGAATAGGGGCATTCTTCCTCCGCCTCATCCTTAATGGATAATTCTCCGGTAAGACGTATGTCCGCTGCAGATGCGGCAAGGCATATTTCATAGCTGCCGTTTTCCAGTACCCAGTCATGCTTTTTGGTATTCCAGTAAGCTAAATCCTTCTTATCAAAGGATAAGGTAACCGTTTTCGTCTCGCCGGCCTTTAAGAATATCTTTGTAAAAGCACGCAGCTCCTTTTCTGCTTTAAATACCTTGCTGCCGCCGTTTTTTACATATAGCTGAACCACCTCCGCACCATGGGCTTTTCCGGTATTTGTTATCTCCGCTTTCACCAGAACCTTTGATTTCTCCGTGTCTACCGTCATTTTCCCATAGGAGAAGGTCGTGTAGGAGAGTCCATAACCAAAGGGGAATCTCAGCTTTGTACCTGCCTTGTCATAAAAACGGTAGCCTACATAGATGCTTTCATAATACTTTGCTTCCGGTGCATGATTATAATCGGCATAACAGCTGCTGTCCTTTGCGCTTACGGTCCAGCTCTCCGCCAGCTTTCCGGAAGGGGATACTTCTCCGTACAGCAGTGCGGCTGCGGCTTCTCCCCCATACATACCCGGCAGGTACATAGTAAGCAGCCCCGACAGCCGGTCAAAAAAGGGTAATTCCACCGGAGAGCCGGCAAACAGAACCAGAACCACTCTTTTCCCTGTTTTAAGAAGTTCTTCAAGAAGCTCCGTCTGATTTTCCCCAATCATCATATGCTCCCTGTCAAAGCCTTCACTTTCCTCAAAATCTGAAAGCCCGCCAAAAAACAAGATGGTATCCGCCTGTTCTGCCGCCCTGACGGCTTCCGCTTCCAGTGCCGTATTTCTCTCGGCATAAGCGCATCGGTAGCCCCTTTTATAAACATAAGAGATATTCCTGCTTTCAAATGCATCTTTTGGTGTAATCACCTTCGGAGGATTGATCAGGGAAGAGCCTGCACCCTGATAGCGCATTTTTTCAAACAGTTCTCCGACCACTAAAAGCTTCTCCTTTCCGGTAAGAGGCAGTGCCCCGTCATTTTTTAACAGAACTGCCCCATCCTTTGCCATTTCACAGGACATGCGCGCATGCTCCTCCGGGTCATAGCCTTCCTCCTTTTTGGTACCGCATTTTTCAATCAGCTTCAAGATCCGCAGTACCGACCGGTCAAGGAGCTCCATGGGAAGAGAGCCGCTTCCGGCCGCTTCTATAATAGATTTGCGGTTATACCATACGCTTCCCGGCATATCCAGATCACATCCGGCCCTTACGCCTTCCACCCGGTTACACGCAGCTCCCCAATCTGTCATAACGGCACCGTCGTACCCCCATTCTTCTCTTAAAATATCGTTTAACAGAAGCTTATTCTCAGAGGCAAAGATACCATTCAGACGGTTATAGGAGCACATTACCGTATAGGGCCCGGCCTCCTTGACCACCCTTTCAAAAGCCTTCAGGTAAATTTCACGCAGAGCACGCTCATCCACAATACTGTCTCCGATAAACCGGAAATTTTCATTGGAATTGGCTGCGAAATGCTTCACACTGCAGCCAACACCCCTGCTCTGCACTCCCTTTACAAAGGCTTCTCCAAACATACCGGATACAAGGGGATCCTCCGAAAAATATTCAAAATTTCTCCCACAAAGAGGACTTCTCTTAATATTAATCCCGGGCGCCAGCAGGACATGGACACCGGAAGAATTACATTCCTCTGCGATTGCTGCCCCCATACGGTAAGCATTCTCCGTATTCCAGGAAGATGCAACGGTAACAGAAGTGGGAAAAGCAGTAGAATGTTCATTATCGGATATTCCAAAACCACCCGTTGCCTGCCGTACCTTACGAAGACCATGGGGACCGTCCGTCAGAAAAAGCTTTTTTACGCCCAAACGGGGAATATCATTGGTATTCCAGGAATCCACTCCCTCCAGCAGGGCCGCTTTCTCTTCTATTGTTAATTTTTTGATAAGATTTGTTAAATTTCCCATAGTAACCTCTCAATTCTCTTTGCTTTTTATATATATCTTACATACTTTGCTAAAATTTGTATAGTAATTTCAGCATATTAATTGTAAAATATGAATATAAAATCTTTTTAAATCTGTCCCTGTTCTTACCGGATTTGCCATTTAAGTGATATGATTTTGAAGTATGTAAGGAGTAAAAATAATCATGAAAATAAATATAAATTATATCGGGAAAAACATCAGCCAGCTATCAACAATTCCTGTTAGGATTTATAAAGGTAAAACTCAGGATGCACTTTACTTCGTTACAAATCTGCCTGTTGACCCCATTATTCCCTATGCGGATATCCTGCTTGCCATAAAAGAACCCGTAAGTCTCTACATTACACCAGACTTTCATTATTATGGAATTATTACAAGCGGAAATTTGAGAATGATATTAGGTCCTTCCAGTCAGATAAAATTTGATCAGCATAGACTTGCTGAGCTTGCTTTTAAGCTTGGCGTAGCACAAGAACAAAAAAAGGAGTTTATGACTGCGTTACAATTAATACCCTCCATGCCAATAGACAGTTTTATCCAGATCCTCTGCTTAGTAAATTATATTTGGAACGAAGAACAGGTCTCCGTAGGCCAGGTACTGCTCTATGATCATATTCCCCATGATATGCGGAATGCATTGGAAAAACAGAGGCTCAATATGCTGTATCATCTTGAAGCAAAGGATGATGACTATCCCCATAATACTTTTGCCTATGAGCAGACCATGCTCAATTACGTCAGAAGAGGAGACCTCACCGCACTTGAAACATTTTTTACAGAGACGATACCCGGACGCAGCGGAAAGCTTTCCAATAATCAAGTGCGTCAGCACAAGAATTCATTCATAGTAACAACCACGCTGGTCTGCCGTTCCGCCATAAGAGGCGGCATGCTGCCGGAAGAAGCCTTTTCATTAAGTGATGCCTATATACAGCAATGCGATATTTTAAACAATATTACCGACATCCTGACTTTGGAATATCATATGGTAATGGACTATGCCAAAAAGGTATATGAGCTTAGGAAGGATCATAATAACTCCCCTCTTGTTCTGAATGTCAAAAATTATATCCGCCTTCATTTATCGGAAACCATTCGGGTCGAAGATATTGCCAGGGCTCTTTGCATAAGCAGAAGCCACTTGTCTGAAAAATTCAGGCAGGAGACCGGACTCACCCTGATAAATTTCATCACCGCAGAAAAAATTGAAGAATCCAGAAACCTGCTTTCTTATACCAATAAACCCATAAGTGCCATCAGCAACTATTTGGGTTTTTCTTCCCAAAGTCATTTCCAAAATATTTTCCGCAAAATGTCGGGCATGACTCCCAGAAAATACCGTGAATTATATACCAACAGACCCTAACAAAATCATAAATAAAGAGGAGATAAAAAATCCGTCTCCTCTTTATCGCTTTGCCAATTAATCAATACTGATATACATAATCTTATTTGTCATACCCTCTTTTGTAATATATCCTCCGTATGCGGCCAGAATTTCATCCACATTGGCTTTATAAAAAACTCCCTCATCATCTGTATAATCTTCAACGGCCACATACGTAACCGCTTCACCGTTAATATGCGGATATCCGCTTTCAGGCATGGGTAATTCCAACCGTTCTCCGTTACAGGTAACATCCGTCACATTATTGATACAGCCACAATTGATACCGTCGGCATACATAAGGATCAGTAAAGAATAATAAATATCGAAACGGCCGATAACAGCTCCCACATTTAACTGTCCCAGTTCAGGGTCCAGGTTACACTCAGTGGTAATGTTCGATTGTATTTGATTACTGTCGGCAGTTAAATATCTTTGTGCACCCGCAAATCCTCCGATACTGACATTGGAAGCGCCCTTCTGTTTATCGACATTTACGGAAATTTTTGAAGCTGCCTGATTTCCTGTGGCCGATGTATTGGAAGCACCGATACCCCCTACATTTACAATCAGCTCCGAGTCCTCATCAGTTACGGATTCATCTCCCTCCGCCACATTAATTATAGCCTCCGCAGCATTGTTCTTCATGGTAGCGTAGCATTCCCCAATCAGGCCGCCGACATATATTTCCCCGCCTTTGCTTTTTCTATTCTTTACATCAGCTGTAATTTCTGCGCCTGTTATGGTGCAGTTCGAAACAGTACTATTCCAGCCTCCTGCTTCCAGCCCTCCAACTGCAATAAACATATTTGCTGCGTATTCCAGATTTTCATCCGTAAATTCCACTTGAATAACAGGATTCCGTATTGTGATATTTTTCAGGGTTGATGCCATATCAAAGCATGCCAGCGCAGCTGCATAGCAGTAATCCCCGCTATATGCGTAATCGCCTGCCACATTTATAACGGCTCCGTCAATTGTCAGATTTTCTATATTTGCGTAACAGATCGCGCCAAACAGGGCTGCGGTACCATTGATCGTCTTACCGTCATTATGCCAGATTGCATTTTCATCCCCGCTGTAATCAGGTGTTTCCATCTCCGCTCCGTTTACAGTCAAACCATATATGGTATGGCCGTTTCCGTCTAAGGTGCCCCTAAAAGCATAGGTCCACCAACTGTCGTTAAAATACTCATAATTAGAAAAATATGCTCCGACCGGCTGCCAGTCCTTTGTGAGAGTGATATCACCGGTAAGAATATATGCTCCATATAAGTCTTCAGCCATGGCACGTAATTCCTCCTCCGTGGATACTTCCTTAGCTTCGACCCAGCGCGCATACAGCCTCACTGTTCCGTCCTCCGTCAATCCTTCAAAATCCTTAAGATACATGACATCCTGCCCCAGCATTCTGGCTGTGATCTCTTCTTCCTCCCTGTTGTTAACCTGTTCCACACCAAGCGTACTGAGCTTTTCGCCAAAAAAGACCTGATATACGGAAACTCCGTTTACGATATCCTCTTCCGAAATAACAGGCTGTGTCTGCCATCCTGCAAAATAAAAGCCTTTTCTGGTTGGAACAGGCACATCGCTTAC
>CAMJWQ010000097.1 GCA_946409475.1 uncultured Lachnospiraceae bacterium | reverse complement strand
ATTCTGCCGGAACGTAATGATTTATTTTGACAGACAAACGAAATGTGAATTAATTGACAGATTTCATCAATCAATGGAGAAGGGCGGTTATTTGTTTATTGGTCACTCGGAATCTTTAATAAATGACAATACCAAATTTCAATATATCATGCCTGCCATATATAGAAAGGAATGAGGTATGAAACAGATTAAAGTACTGGTGATTGATGACAGCTTTGTATTCAGAGAATTAATAGCAAGGGGTATTTCTACGGATTCTGCAATCACCGTTGTTGGTACTGCAGATGATCCTTTTGATGCAGGTAATAAAATCATAGATCTAAAGCCGGATGTTATCACCTGCGATATTGAAATGCCGCGGATGAACGGAATTGAGTTTATCAGGCAGTTAATTCCGCAGTACCCAATACCTGCAGTAGTTGTTAGTTCGGTAAACACAGCGGTATTTGATGCTCTGGAAGCAGGAGCAGTAGAATTTGTCGCCAAACCAAGAGTGCAGACATTAAAAGATATGGAAGCATTTATCCATGAGCTGGTATTAAAAATAAGAATAGCCTCAACGGCAAAGATAATCGGAAGGAGATGCCTGTCTGACACCGGACATATGTATAAAGAAGGAATCAAGGGAAATAATGATTGTGAAAAGAAATTGATTGCAATAGGAGCCTCTACCGGAGGAACAGAAGCTATTTTTCAAATATTAAGCTCATTTTCCGATGATATGCCGGGGATAGTTATTGTACAGCACATTCCGCCCGTATTTTCCAATATGTTTGCGGAATGTCTAAATCAAACAACAGGTCTGTGGGTAAAGGAAGCAGAAAACAATGATTATATTGAAAAAGGCAAGGTATTAATCTCACCCGGTGATGCTCATATGCAGGTCAGAAAGGTCGGGGAACAATTAAAGGTAGTATGCTTTAAAGGTGAAAAAGTAAATGGGCATTGCCCGTCAGTAGATGTATTATTTGAATCGGTAGCAAAAACGGCTGCGGAGGATGCGGTAGGAGTAATACTTACGGGTATGGGATATGATGGCGCAAAAGGTCTGTTGTCCATGCGAAGAAAGGGTGCGAGAACCATAGGGCAGGATGAAAAAACTTCCGTAGTATATGGCATGCCTCGGGTTGCATTGGAAATAGGAGCGGTTGAAAAGCAGGTTTCTCTTAAAGATATGGCAGAGCAGATTAAAGCTGCGGCAGGGAAAGTAGTATGAATAATGTAAATAAAGGTAATATTCTATCGGCACAAAGGTGGGCGGAAAAGCTACATAATGTTATTATATGATGAATAATTAATTCGAAATAAATCATTACATCACATTTTATGAGATATATCATAATGAATTCGGTATAAGCAGAGCATCTTTGCTCTGCTTATACTGAATTGTAACCATTTGTTGTGACAAACCTTATAAAAAGCAGATTGTAATCTTGTCATAAACAATAGGTAATCTATACTTAACCTTGTAGAAAACAATCATGTAAAGAAAGGTAATGCACATGACAAGTGTTCTGTTAGTAGCGGATAGTGAGGTAATTGAAGGTTGTTTGGATATTTTATTATCGGAGGTAGATTCTGTTTTTGAATGGGCCGGGTATGCCAGGGATTGTTCTAATGCCATTGAGCTGGTGAAAGAAAAAGCCCCCGATTTAGTAATTTTCAGTTTAAATATAGGAGTTAATGCCGTATATTTTACGATAAAAAAAATCAAGGATATCAACAGGAAAATCAAGATATGGGTTATTGCAGCAAGAGAAGACAGAAGGCTTATAGAAAAAGCATTGGCTTACGGGGTGGATGCCTATTTATTAAGTGATATTTGTTTTGAAAATTGTTTGTTGATTTTAATAAAAAAGTATTCCAATATGCAAAAGGAAAAAGTAAAAACGAAAAAATTATCAAAAGAGGAGCATGGCGGAAACAGTAAAAAGCAGGAAGAAATCTTTCGAAAGAACCAACTGACGAGAAGAGAAGAAGAAGTATTATCTCTTGTTGCAGAAGGAATGACGAATAAGGAAATAGCGATTCTGCTTGGCATTTCAGTAGGACGGGTAAGAAACATTGTGACAGAATTAATTATGAAATGTATGGTGAAAAACAGGACTCAATTGGCCGTACTTGCCGTTAAAATGGGGATGGTTTAAGGCTGCTTTACTATGGTTATAGGTTCTGTTTCTACAAAGCATTTTTTATGGGATCTCCGGTTAAAGCATGTCATGTCCTTTAGCCTGTTATCAGATAAATTTTTAAATTCACTGGGGGTGAAGCCGGTAATTTGTTTAAAGACTCTGTTAAAGGAACGAATATTGTTAAAGCCACAGTTAAAGGCAATAGCAGTTAATTTTAAATTCGTATTACGGATTTTCAGAGCGGCTTTTTCTATCCGGATGGTGTTAATATAAGTAATTGGCTGTATACCTGTTAATTTTTTGAAAAGCTTGGAAAAATGACTTGTACTAAAATTCATTAAATCAGATAAATAAGTTAAGTTAATGGGTTCTGCATAGTGCTCCTCAATATGGGAAAGTAATTGCTGAAATTGCAATAAATTTGCAGAACGATTATGATACTGCGTTTTTCCGGTTATATCAACCGGGATATTTCGTTTCAGAAGAAACCAAAATTCTCTTAAATTTGATTTGATAATCTCTACATAATAAGGCTTCTTATCCTTTAATTCGCTGTCAATTGTACTCATTAATTTAAATAAAGGCGTATCTAAATGTAGCGACTGCATGACCTTTTTATGAATGTGTGGGTGAGAAAAAGATAAATCGTTATAAATAGGGCTTATTAAAGAAGGATCAAAAACAATAAAATCAAGGATATTCTCTTTCCCATTGGATTCACAATAATGTATTTCACCGCTATTGCATATCATTAAATCTCCCTCGGAGGCCGTAAAGGTATAATCCATTATACTTAGGGTAACGCATCCCTTCCGTATATAGATTAACTCTATTTCTTCATGCCAGTGAGCTAAAAATCCAATATTGGAAAAGGAGCGATGCCATATCATGATATCTGATGAATAGCTTCGAACCTCGTGAAAAGCCTTCATAATATTACCTCCATTAAAAAACAGCAGCATATACCTGCTATTATTATATCCTATGAACCTATTTGAAAACTACTTCTTTTTCTGTTTGTGACAAAAAATGTCCATATAAAGACATATTATTGCGAGATTGTGTTAGGGTATTATTATATAATAAGTATATAAATGATACTCTGTTTATGATATAGCGAGTAAAAACTATCATAATAATGAGGAATAATGAGATTTGGAGGTAATTATCATGGCTAAAAACAGATTGATCGGAGATTATCCTGTAATCGGTATCAGACCTACCATTGACGGACGAAGAGGAGCTTTGAAGGTCAGGGAATCATTGGAAGAGCAAACAATGAATATGGCAAAAGCAGCAGCCAAATTATTCGAAGATAATATCAGGTATTCTAATGGAGAACCGGTTAAAGTGATTATTGCCGATACTACGATCGGGCGTGTTTCAGAAGCTGCGGCATGTGCGGATAAGTTTCGGAAGGAAGGCGTATCGGTAACCTTAACGGTCACTCCCTGCTGGTGTTACGGCTCAGAAACCATGGATATGGATCCTATGACGGTTAAAGGTATCTGGGGATTCAACGGAACGGAAAGACCGGGAGCGGTATATTTGGCGGCGGTACTTGCCGGGCATGCGCAAAAGGGACTTCCGGCCTTCGGAATCTACGGTCATGATGTCTGCAATGCCGACGATGCGGCAATTCCTGAGGATGTAAAGGAAAAATTATTGAGATTTGCCAGAGCTGCCATAGCGGTCACCACAATGAGAGGCAGGTCCTATTTACAGATCGGTTCTATCTGCATGGGCATTGCCGGCTCTATTATCGATTCATCATTTATTGAAGAATATTTGGGTATGAGGGTGGAATCGGTAGACGAAGTGGAAATTATAAGAAGGATGGAGAAAGGCATCTTTGATAAAGCGGAATTTGAAAAAGCATTGGCCTGGACGAAAGAAAAATGTCCGGAGGGCTTTGATAAAAACCCCGAGGCTTTGCAAAAAAACAGGGAGGAAAAGGAGAAAGACTGGGAATTTGTGGTTAAAATGATGTGTATTATTAAAGACCTCATGAATGGTAATCCGAATCTTCCTAAAGGCTGTGAAGAAGAAATGGTTGGCCATAATGCAATAGCAGCAGGGTTCCAGGGACAAAGGGAATGGACGGATTTTTATCCCAACTGTGATTTTCCGGAGGCTTTATTAAATACCTCATTTGATTGGAACGGAGCAAGAGAGCCTTACATATTGGCAACCGAGAATGATGTATTAAACGGATTGGGAATGCTGTTCATGAAGCTTTTAACCAATAGAGCACAGATTTTTGCGGATGTGCGTACCTATTGGAGTACCGAAGCCGTTAAAAAAGCAACCGGCTATGAATTGGAAGGAATTGCCAAGGAGGCTGAAGGAATCATACATTTGATAAATTCAGGTGCTGCCTGCTTAGACTGCAGCGGAGCAGCAAAGGATGAAAGCGGAAGAGGTATGATTAAGCCCTGGTATGAGATTACGAAGGATGACCAGGAAGCCATATTAAAAGCTGTTACCTGGAATGCTGCGGATAACGGTTATTTTAGAGGCGGCGGATATTCTTCCAGATTCTATACGGCCGCAGAAATGCCATGCACAATGATACGGTTAAATTTAATCAGGGGACTTGGCCCTGTTTTGCAAATAGCAGAGGGCTGGACGGTTGACTTACCTGAAAAGGTTACGGATGCTTTATGGAAGAGGACGGATTATACATGGCCGTGTACCTGGTTTGCGCCCAGGACAACGGGAACAGGAGCCTTTAAAACGGCTTATGATGTGATGAATAATTGGGGTGCCAATCATGGAGCCATCAGTTATGGCCATATAGGTGCGGACTTAATTACCATGTGCTCCATGCTGAGGATTCCGGTGTGCATGCATAATGTACCGGAGGAAAAAATATTCAGACCGGCTGCATGGAACGCTTATGGCATGGATAAGGAAGGACAGGATTATCGGGCATGCTCCGTTTACGGACCTATGTATAAATAATAAACAATATATATTTTTAACGGCAAGGCTCAGCGAATGTTATAGGATAACATCTGTTGAGCCTTTGCTTAATAATAATTCGTTATTTTTTGTATATTTATGTACACAGTAATATTGTAACCATTATTTATAAGATTTTGTATTTATGTTCCTGTTATAGACCAACTATAATATAATAATATTATAATGCGCTCTCTATATCATAATATAGAAAAAGGAGAAATGAATATGTTAAAAGGAATACCGAAAATATTGTCCCCGGAGCTTTTAAAAATTCTATGTGAAATGGGACATAGTGACAGACTTGTAATTGCAGATGGAAATTTCCCGGCAGAAAGCATGGGGAAAAATGCGAAAGTGATACGCTGTGACGGACATGGGGTACCGGAAATCCTGGAAGCAATTTTAAAGGTTATGCCTTTAGACAGCTACGAGGAAAAAGCAGCCGGCTTAATGGAGGTTATGCATGGGGACAACGTGGAAACACCTATATGGGAAGTATATAAAAAAATAATTTCAAAATATGATAATAGGGGTGAGAAAGCGCTTGGTTATATGGAAAGATTTGCATTTTATGAAGAAGCTAAAAAAGCATATGTTGTTATAGCTACAAGTGAGAAGGCATTATATGCCAATATCATGCTGCAAAAGGGAGTAATTACCGACTGACGAAATATATTTAACGGGCAGCGGCAGGGAAGCAGGAGGATATAATGTATCGGGTTATTGTTGTAGATGATGAAATTCTTGTGAGGGAGGCAATATGTGAAAATATTAACTGGGGGGATTTGGGGTTTGAACTTGTAGGGAATTGTGAAAATGGAAAGGATGCCATAAACTTTTTAAAAGAAAATGATGTAGACGTAGTGCTGACCGATATCTGTATGCCATATTTGGATGGAATGCAGCTAAGTGAGTATATTTATAAAAACAATCCAAACACGCATATTATCATATTCAGCGGGTTTGATGAATTTGAATATGCAAAAAAAGCCATACGGTATCATGTAGAAGAGTATATGCTAAAACCCATTACCGCTTCGGAATTATCAGAGGTATTGATAAAATTAAAAGGAAGAATAGATGCTCAAAATTTATATAACCAGAAGGTAAATGCTCTCCGCCAATCTTTTTATAAAAACAAAACCTATTTAAAATCTAAGGCTTTAATGAATCTTATGATGGGAACGCAGACAAAGGAGGAAAACATAAAAGATTTAAAAGATCTGGATATTGAACTTGAAGCAGCAGGATATAGGATTGCTATCATTAACATAATTTTTTCCAATAAGCAAAATGAATATGGTGATATGAAACAACAAAGTGCCCTGATGCAGTTTGTCGTCTTTAATATCAGTGAAGAAATTGTGAAAAACAGAAACGGTGGTGAAGTGTGTTTAGGAAATAATAACAAGGTATATATTATATTCCAATTTAGCGGAAGAAAGGATATGAATTTATCTAATCAAATATGTGAAGAGATAATAGAAAAAGTATTGCAATTTATGGGGATGTCATTAACCATTGCTATGGGATATTATGTTAATGATTTGTATGACTTATCAAAATCCTATTATTCTGCGGAAAAAACTTTGGAATTTGGACATGTTTTGGAAGATTTAAAAATTATAGATGTAGAAAAAATTGAGAATAAAAGAAAAGAAACTATTGAGATTGCAAAGGAAGTGGAAGCCATATGTTTGGCAGTCAGGCTGAATGAAAAAGATAAAATTAAAAATTTATTGACGTTAGTTACAGAAAAAATAAAGAGTGCTTATTTAGAAAAAAATAAAGCTATCTTATATCTCCAGCAGATCATTCATGAGATTGCGGAAATATTACAAAGTAATGAAATGCAAAATACCCAGGCTTATAAAGATGTGGATAAATATTTATTTGAAATAGCCATGTCACCTACATTGGAAGCGGCACTGATGAAAGTGGAACAGTATTCTTATAAGGCAGGTAAAGAAATTGCTGTGAATAAAGGAGCAGGGCTTAAAAAGTATGCGGTTCTGGCAATGGACTTCATTGAAAAGAATTATGGAAATCCGGAATTAACATTACAATACATATGCAATTATTTGGGAATCAGCATAAGTCGATTTAGTACCCTGTTTAAAAAAGGGTTCGGAGAGACCTTTATGGAAGCATTGATTCGTATTCGCATGCAAAAGGCAAAAGAATTAATTAGGAATACGGATCTGAAATATTATGAGATTGCGGATAAGGTAGGATTTAGTGATCCTCATTATTTTAGTATTGCCTTTAAAAAAGTAACCGGTAAAACACCGACTGAATATGCCAGAGAGGTGAGGTGATTTTTTTGCCGATTTCCAGACAAAAGAAGAGGTGGATACATTTTTTTAAAAGTATCAGGACATCCATGATGTTTTCTTTTTCCATGCTTATTATGTCGGCGCTTCTGATTTTTTTAGTGATTTCATTGGAATATACGCAGGATACCGTTTTAAATAATTCCATTTCCTATACAAAGCAGATTATCGAATTAATTAATTATGATATTGATTCTTATATTGATTATATGGAAAATATATCAATTCTAGTGTCAAATAATACGGATGTGCAGGAATATCTTTTTGGAACTGAAGCAAATGAATCACAAATACAAAATGCCTACAATAGAATTTTAGCCCAGTTTAAGACAGTGACAGAAACGAGAAGTGATATATCCAATATAGTGGTAATGACCGATAACGGAAGAAGCATCCTGAATGGCGGCCAAGACAAGCTAAGTGAATATATTGATCTCTATGATTTGGATTGGGCCGTGAAAGCCATGCTAAATGCGGACAGCACGGTTTTGTCATCATCTCATGTGCAAAATATGATAAAAAACAATTATCAGTGGGTTGTCACCTTGAGCCGGAGCATTAAAAATCCTTATACAAACGAAAATGCCGGCTTGTTTTTCATCGATCTGAATTATAATGTTATCAGCGATTTATGTGAGAATAACAGCTTGGGTAATAAAGGCTATGTATATATTATTGATGAGGAAGGAAGTGTTATCTATCATCCCCAGCAGCAGTTAATCTATAGCGGTCTGAAGGAAGAAAGGATTGATGAGGTATTATATAATGAAAGCAATTATTTTATTACCAATGAAGGGAATAATAGCCGGTTATATACGATTTCAAAGTCTCAAAAAACAGGCTGGACGATTGTTGGAGTTGCTTATATTTCGGAATTGATGAATAAAAAGGAAGAAACGCAAATTATCTATATGGTAATTGCCATAGCCTTATTGGCCGTAGCCATGATTATTTCCAGTTTTTTATCTTCCGGAATAACAAAACCCATTACATTATTAAAGGAGTCTATGAAGGAAGTTGAAAAAGGAAATTTTGACAATGCGAATATCGTAGTTACCGTTGATAATGAGATAGGAAGTCTAAGTAAATCCTTTAACATTATGATAGAAAAAATTAACAATCTGATCGGACAGAATGTTTATGAGCAAAAGCAGAAAAGGAAAAGCGAATTAAAAGCTCTGCAATCTCAAATAAATCCTCATTTTCTTTATAATACTTTAGATTCCATCATATGGATGGCTGAGAGCGGAAAAACAAAAGAAGTGGTCGTTATGACCTCTTCGCTGGCGAAGCTTATGCGCCAAAATTTCAGCAATCAATCTGAGGTGGTAACAATAGCCCAGGAAATGGAATATACAAAAAGCTATCTGACCATTCAAAAAATGCGGTATAAGGATAAGCTGGAATTTGAAATAGATATGAAAGAGGAAATAAAAAATTATGAAATTGTAAAACTGGTCTTACAACCAATCGTGGAAAATGCCATATACCATGGGATTAAATACAAGGAGGATATAGGAGTCATAACAATCATAGGCTTTTTGGAAAATGAAAATATTATTATAAAGGTTTGTGACAACGGGGCTGGTATGGATGCCGAAATGTTAGCGCATATTTTTGATGAACACAAAGTCAATTATAAAGCAAATGGTGTGGGTGTATTTAATGTGCAGATGAGGCTGCAATTATTTTACGGCCCCGAATATGGTATGGAGTATAAGAGTGAATTGGGAAAAGGTACTGTAGCTACGGTTAAAATACCAAAAAGGCAGGTATAAGATCATGATAAAGAGTAAAAAAAAATCTTGGTTAATAAGTATCATTATTTTATTGATTATTATCATAATCGTAATATGCTACCAGATGTTTGAAAATAATAATAGAGAATTAAAAATGATATATATACCAAAAGTCATTGATGAAGATAATGAATTTTGGTCGGCACTGACAGCAGGGGCTAAAATGGCTGCTAATGAGTATAATGTGGATTTAATAATTATTGCTCCTAATAAGGAGGAAGATTATCAAAAACAAAATGAATTGATTTATTGGGCAATTGAGCAAAAGCCGGATGCAATCATCATATCACCGTGTGACTATACGGAGACGATTAAAGCGGCTAAAGAGGTTGTTAAAAACGGCATGCATTTAATTTTTATTGACTCTGATGTGAAGGAACCGGTATATGAGTCCATTATAGCTACAGATAACTTTATTGCCGGAATTAAAATGGGTGAGATCGCAAAAGAGTATATAACTTCCGATACGCAAATTGCAATTGTCGGGCATGTAAAAACTCCATCTACCGCTATGGAAAGAATAAGAGGCTTTACCTATTCCATAGGGGAGCATGCCGATCAAATAGTGGATACTGTTTTTTGTGATTCCATGTTTGATAAGGCCTATAAAATCACACTGGAGCTAATGGAAAAATACCCTGATATTAATTTGGTTATAGGTACTAATGAATATGCGGCTGTAGGAGCAGCAGAAGCGATTAAGGACAAAGGCTTAGACGGCACCGTTAAAATGGTAGGCTTTGATAATTCCATAGAGTTAGTACAATTATTGGAAGAAGATATCTTTCAGGGCATTGTAGTGCAAAAGCCTTTTAACATGGGATATTTAGGCATAGAACAGGCGGTTAAAATTGTAAAGGGTCAAAATTATCAAAAAGTATTAGATTCAGGATCAGAATTGATCACTAAGGATAATATGTACACGGAAGAAAATCAAAAGCTCTTATTTCCGTTTTTGGGAAGGCAATTCAGGGAAACAGAAGCACAAATTTTTGAATAAACAATATAAAACAAAATAAAAGAAAAAAAAAAAAAAAAGAATAATATAAAAAACTT
>CAMJWQ010000096.1 GCA_946409475.1 uncultured Lachnospiraceae bacterium | reverse complement strand
TCGCCTATTACTATGATTTTGAAAAGGAGCAAATAGAGGTGGCAGTTGACATGGAAGAAGAATCCCCCTTATTGTGGCAGATGCCTTACAATTTAACAGAATCATAAATAATCTGATTCAAAATGCTTTAAAATATAGTAAGAGCTTTTTTTATATCAAACAATATTCATTAGATAATAAATGTGTACTGGAGTTTAAGAATGATACGGATATTGTAACAAAAGAAAAAATCCCATACATTTTCGAGCGGTTTTATACGGGAGACAACAGCAGAAATAATAAAAGTACAGGCCTGGGGCTTGCGATTGCCAAGCTTTTGGTGGAAAAGATGCAAGGGAAGATAGAGGCAGAATTGGTAAAGGTGTTTTTACAATATGGCTGGTCTTTGATAAATTGATAAAAAACTATTGACAATACATTTTCTTGTGTTATATTGGTTATAGAACAGACAAAACAAGAGGAGGTAATATTATGAATGTCAATAAGTTCACGCAAAAATCCATAGAAGCCATGAATGCCTGTGAAAAGCTTGCTTATGAATACGGCAATCAGGAATTGGAGCAGGAGCATTTATTGTATGGCCTGCTGACACAGGAAGACAGTCTGATCCTAAAGCTGATTGAAAAAATGGAAATAGATAAAAAACATTTTTTAAACAGGGCGGAGGAGTACCTGAAAAAATGTGTTAAGGTATCCGGAGGTCAGGTGTATGTAGGCCAAAATTTGAATAAGGTATTGATCCATGCAGAGGATGAAGCCAAACAGATGGGGGACGAATATGTCTCCGTTGAGCATTTGTTCTTATCTCTGCTAAGATATCCCAATAAGGGGATGAAAGAGCTTTTCAGGGAATACGGTATTACGAGGGACCGTTTTTTACAGGCCCTGGCGACGGTCCGCGGAAATCAGAGAGTGACAAGTGATAATCCGGAGGCAACCTACGACACCTTGGAGAAATACGGTTACGATCTGGTGGAAAGAGCGAAAAACCAGAAGCTGGATCCCGTAATTGGAAGAGACCATGAAATACGGAATGTGGTTCGCATCTTATCCAGAAAGACTAAAAATAATCCGGTGCTGATTGGAGAACCCGGAGTGGGTAAAACGGCCGTGGTGGAAGGCCTGGCACAAAGGATCGTGCAGGGAGACGTACCCCTTGGCCTGAAGGATAAGCGATTATTTGCTCTGGATATGGGTGCCCTGGTAGCCGGTGCCAAATACAGGGGCGAATTTGAAGAGCGTTTAAAAGCCGTATTGGAGGAAGTGAAAAAAAGCGAGGGACAGATCCTGCTTTTTATTGATGAGCTCCATACCATAGTCGGTGCCGGTAAGACAGACGGGGCCATGGATGCCGGAAATATGCTAAAGCCCATGCTTGCCCGCGGTGAGCTTCATTGCATCGGAGCCACGACCCTTGATGAATACAGACAGTATATTGAAAAGGATGCGGCTTTGGAGAGACGTTTCCAGCCGGTCATGGTAGAAGAGCCTACGGTGGAAGATACCATATCTATTCTACGTGGCTTAAAAGAACGGTATGAGGTGTTCCATGGCGTAAAAATAACGGATGCGGCTCTGGTATCTGCCGCAATACTGTCCCATCGCTATATTTCCGACCGTTTCTTACCGGATAAAGCTATCGATTTAGTGGATGAGGCTTGTGCCCTCATTAAGACGGAGCTGGATTCCATGCCGGCGGAATTGGATGAGCTCCAGCGAAAGGTTATGCAGTTGGAAATCGAAGAAGCGGCATTAAAGAAAGAAACGGACCGTATCAGCAGAGAAAGACTGGAAAATCTGCAAAAAGAGCTGGCTGATTTAAGGGAAGAGCTTAATAACCGTAAGGCCCAATGGAATAATGAAAAGGCTTCTGTCGAAAGGCTTCAAAGGATCAGAGAAGAAATTGAGCATGTGAATAATGAAATTCAAATGGCAGAACGGGACTATGATTTAAATAAGGTGGCGGAATTACGTTACGGTAAACTGCCGGGTCTTGAAAAAACACTGGCTGTTGAGGAAGAAAAAATAAAGGAACGGGATTTATCCCTGGTACATGAGAGCGTAACGGACGAGGAAATAGCCAGAATCATATCCAGATGGACGGGGATTCCCGTTGCCAAATTAACGGAGAGTGAAAGAAGTAAGACCCTTCATTTGGACGAGGAGCTGCATAAGAGAGTAGTGGGACAGGAGGAAGGCGTGGCCAAGGTGACGGAGGCGATTATCCGTTCCAAGGCCGGTATCAAAGATCCGACCAAGCCCATTGGTTCCTTCCTTTTCCTGGGACCTACGGGAGTGGGGAAAACGGAGCTTGCCAAGTCTCTGGCAGCCAGTCTCTTTGATGATGAGCAGAATATGGTCAGAATCGATATGAGTGAATATATGGAGAAATTCAGTGTATCCCGGCTGATTGGAGCACCTCCCGGCTATGTGGGCTATGATGAGGGCGGGCAGCTGACGGAAGCAGTTAGAAGAAAGCCCTACTGTGTAGTTTTATTTGATGAAATTGAAAAGGCTCACCCAGATGTATTTAATGTTCTTTTACAGGTATTAGATGACGGCAGAATTACAGACTCCCAGGGAAGAACCGTGGATTTCAAAAACACTATTTTAATTATGACCTCCAATATAGGCTCTTCCTATTTACTGGAGGGAATTTCTGAGAATGGCAGCATTCGTTCAGATTGCGAAAATCTAGTGATGGCAGATTTACAGGCTCATTTCCGGCCGGAGTTTTTAAACCGTCTGGATGAGGTAATTATGTTCAAGCCATTGACAAAAGAGGATATTGGTGGCATTATTCTCTTATTATTAGAAGATGTGAATAAAAGGCTTGCAGACAAGGAACTGACCCTGGAAGTGACAGATGAGGCGAAAAGGTTTATAATAGAAAACGGATATGATCCCATCTACGGGGCAAGGCCTTTGAAGCGTTACCTGCAGAAACACGTGGAGACTCTGGCTGCCAGACTGATTTTATCGGATCAGATAAAGGCTGGAGATACCATTTTTATTGATGTGGACGGAGATCAGTTAACAGCCTGTAAAAAAGGATGATGAATATGCTGCCGAAGAATCCGGTTATGCTTCTCAGCTTTATTAACTTGAAATTGCGGGATTATTACAGCAGTCTTACTGACCTGTGTGAGGATCTTAACGTTTCCAGGGAAGAAATCATAGAAAAGCTGGGAAGCATTGAATATTATTATGACAAGGAAGCCAATCAATTTAAGTGAATATGTGTAATGAATAATCAAATTCATGAAGTCTCCATACATGTAAAATTGAATAAAGATGACTTTTTAAGCTTTATTCATTTTGAAGAAGGTAATCAGGTATATGAACAGATAAAGAGTCAGTTTGCCCTTTGGGATTATCAATTACAGAATATAATGAAGCCAAGGGCCAGATATGTAAGAAAGCCATGGAATAAGGAGGAGGCCGTCTATGTCTTGGTAACCTTAGGAAATGGGATTGATAAAACCTTGGATGACCTTAACCAAAAGGGAGAAATACTACAGGCATATATCATAAATGCCATGGCAGATTCGTATTTATTTCTGACAGATGAAAGGCTGCGGCATCTGATTTATGAAAATGGCAGAGAGGAAGGCCTGGGCATAAAAAAACGCCTGGAGGCTTTTCACCAGCTGGCACCTGATTACCAGGAGGAAATTGTAAAAGCGACAGAAGCCGCGGACTGGGGAGTATATGTGACAAAGGGATGTATGCTGTATCCTCAGAAAACCATGGCATATATATTGATAATTGATCAGGGGGAATGCGGATATCCATCTCCCCATACTTGCGATGGCTGCGGGCGGAAAAACTGCGGCTATGGAAAAAATAAAAACACAGGATAGAAATATTATGGAGATTACGGTTTGGAGTGAAAATAAAAAAAAGGTATATGAGTGTCATGAGGGAGAAAGCCTTTATGACACTTTTGTGCGTTATGATAAGCATTTTTCGGCACCATGCGGGGGTAAGGGAAAGTGTTTAAAATGTATCATACAGATAATTGACGGGGAAATTCCCATTACAAAAGCGGATGAAAGGGCATTTACCAAAGAGGAGTTAAAAAACGGTTTCCGATTGGCGTGTAAGGCAAAACCGAAAACAAAATGTGAAATCAGGAATTTCTATGGCAGGAAAAAGAAGTATGGAATAGTTACTGAATTTCAAGCAGTTCCGGCAGCAGATAAGAATGAAAGGAAGTCAGCCCCCGTAGGGACGGAGCGGGAATTTACAGATAACAATATGAAAAAGAAAACCGGCAAAAACGAAGTATTTATCATTGCCATAGATATAGGTACGACTACTATTGCCATGCAGGTAAATAAGGGGGCGGATGTCCGTATCGTAAGGGAACGAAGTATCATGAATCCCCAAAGAATATACGGTGCCGATGTCATGGCAAGAATTCGTGCCTCCATAGATGGAGAGAAGGAGAAATTAACGAAAATCCTGCGAAGCGAGATGGAGAAGGGCATGGACAGGCTTGTTAAGGAAGCGGACATAAAGTGGCCGCAAATTGCTGCCGTAGTAATAACAGGGAATACGGCCATGCTGCATTTTCTATTGGGCTATCCGACAGACAGCTTAAGTAAGCATCCCTTTAAACCGAAAAGCATAAAAGGTGAGGAAATCCCTTATCATGAAATATTCCGGAAGAAGAGAAAGGCCAGGCTTATGATAATGCCCGGTATATCGGCTTTTATAGGTGCGGATATTATGGCGGGAATTCTGGCTTTAGAAATTCATAAAAGAGAAGAGATTACTCTGCTTGTGGATTTGGGAACAAACGGAGAAATGGTATTAGGAAATCAACAAAAGCTCCTGTGCACTTCGACGGCAGCCGGACCGGCTTTTGAAGGCGGCAATATCACATGGGGGACAGCCAGTGTGGAAGGTGCTGTCTGCAGTGTAAATATAGATGAGAATGGGACTGAAATCAAAACAATTATGGATGGAAAAGCCATAGGGATCTGCGGTACCGGAATCATTGAAGCTCTGTCCGAATTTTTAAGATGCAAAATTATGGATGAAACGGGTCTTTTAAGAGAGCCTTATTTTGAAGAAGGCGTTACTCTTGCAGCAACAGGGGAAGGCAGAAGGATACGGATTTATCAAAAGGACATACGGGAGCTTCAGATGGCAAAAGCCGCCGTTGCGGCAGGAATCAAAACATTGGTAAAAGCATATGGGATACGGCTTGGGGATATTACCAATGTATATCTGGCGGGAGGCTTTGGATATCAGTTAAATATAGAAAAAGCCATGGGCATCGGATTACTTCCGAAGGAATTAAAAAACAAGGTTATTCCTGTGGGAAACAGTGCACTGCGTGGAGCCGTATTATATGGTTTAAGTGAAGGGAAGGGAAAAAAGAATAAGAAAGCCGGCAAGGCAGCCTGCAGGAAAATAGTAAAAATTACCGAAGAAATCTATTTGGGAGAGGATAGCTATTTTAAAGAACATTATATTGACGAAATGAATTTTTAATGGGAATACTACAATTTAGTCCATCTGCATATATTACATTAGAAATGGCAGTGAGGGACTGGTGTGAAAATTAAGAAAATTGCCATCGGCTGTATGATTCTGTGCTTTTTAGATCTTATTCTTATTGGTTTTTATGTGAATCAGAATAAACTGGTACAAACTTTTCGGATAAATGAAGATACGTCGGACGATACCGCAGAAAATATGAAAGAACAAAAGGAGGGACGTAAAATAGCCATTACCTTTGATGACGGCCCTCATCCCGTTTATACGCCGATGCTGTTAGACGGGCTGAAAGAAAGAGGAGTAAAAGCGTCCTTTTTTGTCATAGGTAAAAATATTCCCGGAAATGAGAAAATATTAAAAAGGATGGCAGACGAGGGACATATTATAGGAAACCACACCTATCATCATGTGCAGTTAAACGGCATTTCCGATAGAGATGCCTGTAAAGAGGTGGAAGAAACCTCAGAGCTGATAAAATCCATAACAGGCCAGGACACCCTGTTTTTAAGAGCGCCCTTTGGGGAATGGAATAAAAGTGTTATCTGTAAGATAGATTTAATTGAAGTACGCTGGACAGTGGATACCTTGGATTGGACGATGGAGGATGTGGCTACAATTATAAAAAAGGGAACCACGGATATTGAGGAAAATGATATTATACTGATGCATGATGAATATGAATCCTCCGTAAAGGCGGCCCTGAAAATCATAGATGAATTACAGGCAGGGGGATTTGAATTTGTAACTGTTGATGAAATTATTTTAGATTGAAATGCAAATGATAATGTTATTCTGCCGGGAAAATTTTTATTTTAATATAGCTTATGGTATTACGAATGGAGGAATTATGGATTTATTTGAATACATGAGAAAAGAAAAAGAGAAAAAAGAAGCCCCTTTGGCAGCCAGGCTTCGTCCTGCCACCTTGGAAGAAGTGGTAGGACAGCAGCACATTATCGGAAGGGACAAGCTTTTGTATCGTGCCATAAAGGCTGATAAATTAAGCTCCCTGATTTTTTACGGACCTCCCGGAACGGGAAAAACAACTCTGGCTAAAGTCATTGCCTCCACTACAAAGGCAGAATTTAAGCAGATTAATGCTACGGTAGCAGGGAAGAAGGACATGGAGGAGGTCATTAAAGAAGCAAAAGAACTGCTTGGCATGTATGGTAAAAGGACCATACTCTTCATTGATGAGATCCATCGCTTTAATAAGGGACAGCAGGATTATTTACTGCCCTTTGTAGAGGACGGCACTATTGTATTGGTAGGAGCTACAACGGAGAATCCCTACTTTGAAGTAAACAGTGCCTTATTATCCAGATCCGTACTGTTTGAATTAAAGCCTCTTTCCAGGGAGGATATAGAAATTCTGCTGAAAAGGGCCGTTTATGATAAAGAAAAAGGAATGGGCAGCTTTAAGGTGGAATTGGAAGAGGATGCCCTGCATTTTCTTTCCGATATGGCAAACGGAGATGCCAGGGCGGCTATAAACGCCATTGAACTGGCTGTTTTAACAACAAAAAGCAATGAGGACGGGAAAATTCATATTACTTTACAGGCGGCAAGCGAATGTATACAGAAAAGGGTAATTTCCTATGATAAGAACGGGGATAATCATTATGATACCATATCTGCTTTTATTAAAAGCATGCGGGGCTCCGACCCGGATGCTGCCGTTTATTATCTGGCGAAAATGCTGTATGCGGGGGAAAGCGTCACATTTATAGCCAGAAGGATCCTAATATGTGCTTCGGAGGATGTGGGCAACGCCGATCCCAATGCCCTGCAGGTGGCTGCTGCCGCAGCATTGGCTGTAGAGCGGGTGGGCATGCCGGAAGCACAAATCATATTATCCCAGGCCGTATCTTATATTGCCACGGCACCTAAAAGCAATGCCGCCTGCAATGCTGTCATGACGGCCATGGATACGGTCAGGAAGACAAAAACAGCCCCCGTTCCTTCCCATCTGAAGGACGCACATTATAAGGGAGCCGGACAATTGGGAAACGGAATCGGATACCGGTATCCTCATGATTATGAAAACAATTATGTAGAGCAGCAATACCTGCCCTATGAATTAAAGGACCTGCATCTTTATAAGCCGTCTGATAACGGTTATGAAAGGAAGATTAAAGAACATATGAGAAGGATAAAGGAGCGGCAATCAGAGCATTAATTGCTGCATGATATACGCATAGACTTCCTGGCTTTTTGCTTTCCAGTTGGTACAAATAGATTCGGCTTCTTCTTTTGAGGTAACGCTTATGGTAAGGTCTATGAGCTTTGAGGAGCCTTCCCTTACTTCACAATGGGCCGCATATGCATTATTGGTTGTCTTATAATAATCACTGATGACGGAAACTTCATTTCTTAGCTCTATTTTCTTATCGTTTAAATAATTGTTGATATCAGTCCTTATGGCATTGGAAATCTTACTCTTAAAAAATTCTATGGTGTGGATACCGTCATCCGTGATATGCAAATGTGTCACGTTATGAATAGGCTCTGAAGAAATAAGAGCGGAGTCCGTTAATTCAAAAAAAGCCTGCTGCAAAGTGAAATAATTGGTATATCCTTTTTCCAGTATAAAATCGGTGATTTGTGTTTTTGTTAACGGAAAATTAACCTTATTAAGCATGTACAATATGATTAACTTATACAAAGTCATGGATTCAGACATAGTTATCCCCCTTAGATATATTTTCCCTGCCAGGTATTGCGCTTTCTCATTTCATGAAAGATGGTATTTAATATTTTTCTCTTATCCAAACTCCACATGGGAGCTATCAGCAGGTCCCTGGGACCGTCTCCTGTCATGCGGTGTATGACCATATCCTGAGGCAGGAGCTCAAGGCAGCTAATGACCAGATCACAGTATTCCTCAAAGGCTAATACATGAAAAGGATGTCTCTCATAATAGCCGGCCAGGTCGGTTTTCTTTAATATGTGCAATAGCTGCAGCTTTATTCCGTTAATATGACAATCCCTTAAATAGGCCATGGTTTCCAAAACCTGTTTTTTACTTTCTCCCGGAAGTCCCAATATGGTATGGACGATGATGGGAAAGGAAAATTCCTTTAATAAAGAAACCGCTTTTTCAAACCGGGAAAGAGAATAGCCGCGCCTGATGAAAGCGGCACTTTCCTCATGCATGGTCTGTAACCCCAATTCTATCCATATGGGTTTGTTTTTTCGCAGCTCGGATAATAAAATCAAATTTTCCCTGTTAATACAATCGGGTCTGGTCGCTATTGATAAAACGGCAATATCGGGATGCAGGGCGGCCTGTGTATATACAGGCCTTAAATAGGATACCGGTGCGTAGGTATTGGTATAAGCCTGAAAATAAGCAATGTAACGACTGCCCTTAAACTTGCCGGACACCAGACTCTTTCTTTCTTCTATTTGTTCTGCGATTGATAAAACAGGATTCCCCGAAAATTCCCCGGAACCGCCTTCACTGCAAAAGATACAGCCCCGGCTTCCTGCCGTACCATCCCTATTTGGGCAGGTCATGCCGCCGTCTAAAGGCAGACGGTATAATTTTTCACCGAAGGTTTCCCTTAAATAATAAGCAAAGGAGTAATAGGGCTTATCATCCCATAATTTTTTCGGTGTCATCGGATATGTTCTCTAATGGCATTGCTTACGGCTTTGGCCACGCGGGGATCAAAAGCCTCCGGCATGATATGATCCTCCGTCAGCAGAGCTTCGGGAACCAGGCCTGCTATGGCCTGTGCGGCAGCCAGCTTCATTTCTTCCGTGATCTGTCTGGCCCTTCCCTCTAAAGCACCTTTAAAAATACCGGGGAAGGCCAATACGTTATTGACCTGATTAGGAAAATCCGACCGTCCCGTACCAATTACCTTAGCGCCTGCTTCTTTTGCCAGATCAGGCATAATCTCGGGAACCGGATTTGCCATGGCAAAAATGATGGCATCTTTGTTCATGGAGGCTACCATTTCCTTTGTTACGATATCAGGAGCGGAGACCCCTACAAAAATATCGGTTCCCATCATTGCATCCTTTAAGGAACCGGTCTTATTCTCCAAATTTGTCTGCTCCGTCATTTTCTTCTGGGCCCAGTTAAGACCCTCCGACTGCTTACCGATGATGCCGCTTTTATCACACATAATAATATGGGAAAATCCATATGTGAGAAGCAGTTTGGTAATGGCGATTCCGGCGGAACCGGCTCCGTTTATAACAATTTTACATGCTTCCTTTTGTTTTCCCGTTACCTTCAAAGCATTGATGATGCCTGCCAGAACCACAATGGCGGTACCGTGCTGGTCATCGTGAAAGACAGGGATATCCAGAATTTCCTTAAGACGCTCTTCTATTTCAAAACACCGGGGTGCAGCGATATCTTCCAGATTGATTCCGCCGTATCCGGGTGCAATATAAGTTACGGCTTTGATAATCTCATCGGTGTCCTGTGTATCCAGGCAAATGGGTACGGCATTTACATTGGCAAATTCTTTAAATAAGACGGCTTTCCCCTCCATAACCGGCATAGCCGCATAGGGACCGATGTTACCAAGACCTAAGACGGCGCTGCCATCCGATACGACCAGTACCGTATTTGCTTTTATGGTATATTGATAAGCAGCCTCCCTGTTTTTTGCAATTACCCTGCAGGGCTCGGCAACTCCCGGCGTATAGGCAAGGGATAAATCGGATCTGGATTTAACGGAAGCCTTTGCTGTTGTTTCCAGCTTTCCCCTCCATTTTTTATGCATTTTTAGCGCTTCTTCATTTACTGACATTTTTTCACCTCAAATAGTATTAGAGTAATGATATGCTCAGGCATCAAAAGGTATTTTTTAAAC
>CAMJWQ010000095.1 GCA_946409475.1 uncultured Lachnospiraceae bacterium | reverse complement strand
GTATAAATAATCGTCGCATCCCCGGCATATTCTTCCACCGCATCCAAAACACGCCCGATTTCATAATCAACAAACTCATTACATCCAAACATACCGGGACTCATAAGCTTTAGTTCATCCTTTGGGGTATTTCCCAGGTAATACTTTACCATGCTGCCCCAAAGCTTTTGATATTCCGGTTTGCCCTCCATGGTGTCATAAATATTTTCATTCTTCGGGAAAGCAAACTCCGTATATTTCTGCCAGAATTCCCTGGGGCATATCCCCGGATCATGGGGCTCATCATAAGAGACCGTAAGGAAAAAGTCCTCCTGTCCATGTTCCTTTAAAAAGCGCTCCGCCCGGTCACTTACCCGATGGGCAAAGGTGTCCTCTTTTTTGTAATCTTTTTCAAAAATAGAATTTGCCCTTCGGGAATCCCTTCTCTCTGATTCCGATAATTCGTCTAAATAATTCCGCATATCATACCAGTACTCCGGATCCCATCCGTCAGCCGCTTTTCCCAGTCCGAAATAGTCACTTCCGTCAAGATGCCACTTCCCTATATAAGCCGTATGAATACCATTATCCCGCAATCTTTGCCCTACGGTATGCACATCCCCTGCCAAAGCGACACCGTTAGTCCACCCGTTTACGGAATGCGGGTATTGTCCGGTAAAAATACAGGAACGGGCCGGACCGCAGACCGGCTGCGTTGTGTAGGCATATTCAAACCTTGTTCCTCTCTCTGCTATCCGATCCAGATTGGGAGTCCTTAACCCTGTTTCTTTATAGCAGTTGAGCATATCAAACCTCTGTGAATCTGTCATAATCAATATGATTTTTTTGTTTTTCAATTGTGAATACCTCCATCTTTTCAAATTATTTCATATTATTTTGGTCATATTGACGATACCTTCCTCCTATTTTAGACAAAACCAGTCTAATTGCCATATTCAGATTTATTATTTTATTTATTTATGTGAATTTTACACTATTTTTTTTCACTATGTATTGCAAAATTATTATAATTGTTGTATATTTCTTTACAGAATAAATTAATGAAATAGAATTATTAAGCAGACTATATACTAAACGGTCCGACAAGTCATGAAAAATACTGCCGTACGGAAATAACATGGATATCACGATATATAAAAAACCGGAAAGAAATTTTTCAAAAATTTCTTTCCGGTTTTCCTTTGGAATATGTCCATACCCTATTTATATGCTATTTACTGTTTAATGTAAATGAAAGTAAATCTATTTTCTTTCTCCCTCTAAATACAAAATACAATGGCTTTACTCCCGTCACCCGGAAACACACCTCCGTACTCTGCTTCCAGCTATGGGATGCTGTTAGGGGGATACCTGCCAGCGGATTCCCCGGCTCTGTCATTATCTCCAGTACTCCCTCTCCGCCTCGATATCTGATTACTATTGACGTAATACCTTTGAAATCAAAATATTTATACCCAATCATCGTATTGTTTTCAATATCCTTTATAAAACGATTTTCTTCCTCATGATTGATATTAGGAGCGTGTTTGTTTTTTCTCACATTGCGGATATGAGGCATATGCCCGTTAGTAAGGTTACAGCATATGGCAGCCGGATATTCTCCTGCGGCGGTCAGGGGCTTGCCGTTCAATCCGCAGCTTGTCATTTCTACCTGCTTAATGGTTCCGTCCTCTTCTATTACAATTGGTTCCGCGCAGCCCTGTCTCGAAAATGCCGTATTGTGTGTCAGCCGGTGATAAAATATATAATATTGCCCATTGATGCATTCAATACTGCCATGATTGGTTCCTGTGGCGGCAAGCCTGTCCTTTGCTTTTCTCCCTTTAATGCCAATATCTCCATTGGAAACAAGTACCCCTCTATATTGGAAGCCCCGGTCCGGATACTTGCTGGTAGCATAGCACAATTCATGATTAACATCTGAGGAATAGATAAAATAGTATAGTTCCCCAAACTTTCTCAGTGATGCTCCTTCATAAAAGGAATGTTTCCGAAGCGCACTGCCTTTCGGTGCATTTACCTTTGCCTCCAAAATGCGTACGGGCTCTGATTTTACTGTCAGCATGTCATCCTCCAGTTCAACCATATTGGCCCCAAGAATAGTCTGAGGCTCTTCTCCTTTAATTTCTTCCGGAGATTTATGAAATATCCTTGCCATTACTTTGGTCATAACAGGCTTTAACAGAAAGGAATGGACGTCCATTCCCAATCCCCAGCCATAGGTCAGATAGATACGCCCGTTGTCATTGAGAACCGCCGGATCAAAGGGTATAAACCTTTGCATAGGTCTGCCGTCCGCATATTTCACATCTCCATAATACTCATATTTACCTGCCGGCGTATCACAAACAGCTACCGATATGGGTCCGTCGAATCCATGATTTCCTCTTCCGGATAAATCATAATACAAATAGTACCGCCCATCCTTCCCCCGTACCACATCGGGAGCATACATATCCTGCCGCTCTTTACAGTAATGTACGCACTGGTCCGCACGGTAAATAGTGCCTTCACATCTCCAGTCAGTCAGATCATCCACCGGAGCCGACCATGCTTCATAATCCAATAAGCAGAAGCAGCCGCCCCCCTCCGCATCATGACTTCCAAAAACATAAACACGGTCACCGAATATATGGGGTTCTGCATCCGGAATATAGGTATCCAATGGTAAATACGGATTACATATCTGTTTCTCCACTTTATATTCCTCCTCATCTACGGCCCCTTCAAATATTTTCAATAAAATCCATACTTTCCGGAAGCTTTTGATATGCCGCTTTTCTTTTTCAAACACCGATTTTACCCTATGAAAATCGTACATAATTTCTTAGCATTACGTATTGCAAAATTATTTTAATTATTGTATATTTCTTTACATGAAGAATGAAACAAATAAAATCCCCAAAGCTAATTACATATACGACGTTCCACCTGACATGGCGGAAGCCAGCTTGCAGGTTTATTTAAAAGAACGCCGTTTTTTAAGTTTAATTACAAAGGGAGACCTGGACGGACTCCAAAATTTTCTGGAAAATACAAAAGTTGAAGTGCTGTATCGAAAAAAAATGAGTGATGCCATGCTAAAAAACCACATCGCTCTGATTTCCATTGCACTTGTGGTAAGAGCGGCAATAGAGGGGGGACTTGATTGCTCTATAGCCTTTTACATGTCCAATCATTATACGGATCTCATTTATAATTCCAGTGGCTCAAATGAAATTTCTTCCATTCTCGAACAGGCCGTTTATGATTTTACTTCTCATGTAGCCACAATAAAACAGCTGCATACAAAGGTACCGGTCGTTGAGGCTGCCATTCGATATATTCAGCGTTACATTAACAAATCCATTCAGGTAAATGAAATCGCTTCTTATCTTCATATGAATTCCGACTATCTTTCTCACACCTTCAAAGCTGAGACAGGTATCAGCTTAAAATCGTATATCCATAAAATGAAGTGTGAAGAAGCCAAAATTCTGTTAAAAACAACGAAAATGTCATTAACGGAATTATCCCACTATCTTGGGTATTCCACGCAATCTCATTTTCAGAACACCTTCAAAAAATTAACGGGCATTACACCACAGGAATATAAGACAACTCCGGTCAATACAATCGACTAATCCAAGAACTATACTTCCAGTTCCGAAACCACCTTTGGGTACTCCCGCATTTCATCTTCTTCATGAAGAGGATTCCATACCTGTGCGAAAAAGGGATCTCTTTTCGCACGTTCGCCGTAATTCCAGCTCTTTCTCTCACACTCAGGGCACCAATGGCCTCCTTCCAGCACAAGTCTGGGGCTTGCCTCAAAGGTATGTCCGAATGCACACTTAAATTTCAGTTTTCCGGACCAGTCTCCCGTCCGCATTTCCCCGGATAAGCACTTTCCTCCCCGGAATTCTGCCGCTCCCTTCATATCGGAAAGCGTAAGCTCCGATTCCGGTTTGGTTTCATCATAGCCATGATCAATAGGTATGACCTTATCCCAGTCCTTAAAATGCTCCATATCATTAATATTATCCGGCAATGCTTTCCATGCCTTCCTGCTGCCCCAGTAAGCATCAATATGGTCCTCTACATTATCCTTTATAAAATGTAATGTTCCGTGCTCCGTTAAGGCCAGCTTTTTAAACCGGTTCTTCAAAATGCTGCCCATAAGCTTCTGCCCTCCCGGAAGCTTACATAAAACCTTAGAGAGCCCGGCCACAGCACCGAGTCCCTCCAGGTAAGAATCATAATAGTACTGCATGCTGTCCTGTCTGAAATGCAGATAGTTTTCCAGCTTATCGGAATCTAAATAATATTGCCCGTGGAAATTCCGGGTCGCCTGCCATTTAGGATCCAATATATATTCCAGCTTTGTCAGTCCGATTGCCCCGTATAAGTCTTTGAACAGCTGAAATGCATCTATCCGGCAGCTCTCTCCGCCGCCGATATTATAAACATGTCCCCAGAAATCGGAAGAAAGTGTTCCCTCCGCATCGTATTGGTACAAATGCTTCATCATGCGTCCCGAATCCCTGTCCGATACATATTCCAGCACATTATCAAAGCAGTTATGGAACATAATGGCATCCTCAATCTTGCTCATGGCAGGTCCGATAATACCGGTCTGGCGGAGGCTGACCCAATATTTTAATCCCGATTCAATCACGAGTCTTTCTGCGGCAATCTTGGATACGGCATAATAATCAAACATACTTGGCTTAATGGGGTCTCCTGCTCTTCCCCAATGAATGGGCGGCATACGGTCTCCTGTCTGCGCCACTGTCCCGATATAGACAAATTTCACCTCATCCGCTCTGTTCTGTTCCTTGATGGCCTGAATAATATTTCTGGCCGAGCCATAATTATTTTTCATGGCCTTTTTCGGATAATAGTCGGCAGCAGGAGATACAAAGGCGGCTATATGAAGCACCAGGTCCGCCTCCTTTACACAATCATACACATCTTTATAGTTTAATAAATCTCCCCATCTGATGGTAAGCCGTTTATTGCCGCTATATTCCTTTAGCAGCTTGCGGTTTTTCTCCGAATCTCTTACTAAAATAATAATATCTTTTTTACAGGTATCGGAAAGCATCTGCTTTAAGCTCTCATATCCCATACCTCCCGTTGCTCCGGTCATAAATACTTTTTTCATACGCTATTCCCCTTTCATGCCGATGGCTTCCGTCCTTTTTTCTAAAATATCCCTGCAAAGCCTGATAGAATCTCCAATGGCTCCGTCTATATCATCCTCAGTGACGCCCAGCTTATCACAGCCCAGGGACTTATCTATAAAAAGATTGGAACACTGCAGGTCGGTAAACTTTACCATGTGAAGCCCTCCTTCAATGTTATGCTCCTTTTGCTCCTTCATGAGCTTTTTCCCGCCCATGGTATACATCCAATCGGGAATCGTGATAATTTTCTTATCCGGACATCCCAGATACTTATGGATGATCCGGAGCAGCTCCTTCCATGTCATATTATAATATCCGACAGGATAACAATTTCCTCCCTTATTTCTTTCAATGGCTCCGGCTATGGCCTCTCCCACCTGATGTACGGTCACCATGGTGGAGCCGCCCTTAGGGTACATGGTCACATGCTTCATGCTCATTACATTCTCCGCCAGAAACAGCCAAACCGGTTTTCTGCCCGGCTGGGTTCCGAAGATATAAGGAAGCTCCAAAACCGCCACATGAAAATCCTTATCCGCAAAGGACATGGCGGTCTTTTCCTGATCAATTCTGCTTCTTATATAGGGATGCCACTTTGTCAGTTCCTTTTCCGGCATGATTTTCGCAAAATGAGCGAAATAAGAACCGCAGATTGCCGCATGCCTGATACCGCATTCCTTTGCCAGCCTCAAAAGACGGTCAATGGGGTCAATATTATACTTTTTATATAAGTCATAAATGGGTGCCGGTCCCTCCACCCGTTCGTCTACTCCTGCCGCAAACACAAATCCCTCACAGCCTTCAAAATATTTTTTAAGCTCCTCATCGGTCATTTCTAAATAATTTCCATATTCGATCTTCATTTCCGGCGGCAGAACAGCCCCTGCCGGCAAAGGCGGCAGGGCGATGGATGTTACCTCATGCCCCCTTTTTATTAATTCTCTTGCGGCTTCGCTTCCCAGTAACCCGGTACCGCCAATCATGAATATTTTCATTCTTCTCCTTCCTTTCTTTCTTCTTTTATTTTTTTCGGTATTACCTTGTTTTTCTAATTACTGTTACCTATTTTCCCCTAATCGCTTGACTTTTACTTATCTACTTAATAAAATAATAACAACACATTGTCGTTTTAACAATATGCAGATGTTTTTAAGATGCTATATATTGGACACTTTTTAATCATCTGTTGTTTTTACAGCATTTTAAGGAAAATTGATTATGGCTATTAAAAATAACAAGCGTACTAAAATAACAAAGCTCCTCCTGAAAAACAGCCTTATTGAGCTGATGCACGAAAAATCCATCGGTCAAATCACTATTACGGAAATATGCAAAACTGCCGATTTAAACCGCTCAACCTTCTATCTGCACTATACGGACCAGTTTGACCTGTTAAGTGAAATAGAAAACGAAATTACGGAAAATACACTTACTTATTTAAAAGGCATCCGGTCTGATGCAGGTGCTCTTTCCTATATCAGAGCCTTTCTTCATTATGTAAAGGAAAATACGGATATATTCCACACTCTTCTCTGCTGCCAGGAAAATATCACATTTCAAACACTTCTGACTGATAAAATAATGGAACATGTAAAAAGCAATGTTTCCTATACATGTTCCACGGAAAAAGAAAAATACATTTATACCTTTATCATGCAGGGCTGTGTCCATATACTAAAGGAATGGATAGATTCAGGCTTTGATTTACCTGATGCTGAAATTGCCGAAATTATTTTTAAGCTGTCGGATCAATCTCTGAAAAATAATTAACCGGCCGGCAAAAAAATTACCGCACGTTATTTCTCTCCAAAATTTCCTTTTGCTTTTCTTCAATATTGGATTCCACATTCAAAAAGGCCAGAATAATAAATAATATTACCGCACTGATTACTTCCAATCCAACAAAAAGAAAAGTGATTGCATTCTGCACGGATACATTTTGTACAACTGCAACCGTTTCTTTCGCAGCCTCATTAAACATAGGGGCAATATAGCCGGTTCTGGACAGGACAAAGTTAAAAATGCCAAGAGTTAAGCCCGATGCCACCGTTATGATAATGGTATAAATAGACATGGAAATTCCGTCGCACCGGAAATTATTCTTCCATTCGATGTGATCCAGTACATCGGCAAATAAAGCGAGAAAGATATAAGAAACCGGCAGCCCGCCCATATTTTTAACAAATTGGCCCATAAGAACTACCACTATGTTATGGGGATTTATAAGACAAATGATACCCCCAAGCATATAGAGGATCAGGCCTGCCATGGTAATATTCCGTTTTCCGAACTTTTTTGCAAGGGGCCACACGGCAAAAATTCCAATCCCCATGGGCAGGCCTCCGATAGCAGATACCAGCGTCTGGGTAATCCCGTCATTATAGCTTCCCAGTACGTAATTACAGTAATAGACCAGAGCGGTATTTTTAATATTGTTGCAAATCGTATAGATAAGAAAAAATAAAATAATCAAAATCCAGTATTTATCGGTGATAATTGCTTTCCATTGCACCAAATAGGGCACTTGCGTATCCTTCTCCTGGGATTTTGCAATTTCCTCCGTCACTCTTTCCTTGGTAAAATAATATTCTAACAGGGTCAGCGGAAGCGCTATAATCGAAAGAATGCTCATCAATGTTATCCAGGCACTTTTGTTTACCCCTATATACGGCATAATTAACATAGGAAATATCAGCGCAACGCCAATGCCGGAAATCATAACCGTGGCAACATTGCTAAAAACGGATAAGGAGCCTCTGGCCTTTACATCTCTGGTAGAAAGGGGAACCATTAAATTATGGCTCATATTATACATGGTAAAGGAGAGGGAATAATACAGGTTATAGGAGAACATGATCCAGAGAACCTGAACGATTTCCGAGCTGTCCGGTACCAAAAACAACAGTATTCCGGAAACTGCCACCAAAGGTGCGGAAAGCAGAAGCCACGGACGGGCCTTTCCCTGCCTTGACTTTGTCCGGTCAATGATATATCCCATGATAATATTGGTAACAGCATCTACAATCTTAGATGCTATAGGAAAGATAGCCAGAAAGGCTCCCCCCCATACTTTGGTTAATCCTAAAACATCCGTATAATATACATTCAAATAGACAGCAAGCACCGCATTTAACAGCAATGCACCGCTCGGTCCCAAAAGGTATCCGATCCATTTTTCCTTTTTTCGTACCTCTTCAGAAGTTATCCGGCTGTCAAGCGCTTTTCTTTCATAAAACCGTTTCATCCTGCTCTTCCCCATACATATTCTCCTTATTTATCGAGTATTCATTTCTTCCGTAAACAGTTACCATTTCCAATTTATTATTCACTTCCGCCCTCTGTGGCACAAAACCTCTTTTTCATACCTTTGTACTTCCTGAAACCAGTCTTCCTTTTTCGGCACCCGGTTGATTTCACAGAAATAATCCCACACATCCCCTATGGGATAAGTCTTTAATTCCTCCTGCAGCATCATAAGCTCCGTGAATTTTCTTTCCTTTTGCAGCACAGCCATTTTTTGATTAGGCAGCAAAAGCGCATATAATAAAGCCTTCTGCATATTACGCATGCCGATTACCCACGCAGCGATTCTGTTAATGCTGGCATCAAAGAAGTCCAGTGCAAGCAGCACCCTGTCAGAACCGTTTCTTATAATTTCCTTTGCAATTTCCCTCGTTTCGTCATCAAATAGTACGACATGATCACTGTCCCAGCGAACGGGCCTTGTTACATGAAGGGCAACCTTCTCCGAAAATAAAAGCATGGAGCTGATCTTATCTGCCACGGATTCCGTGGGATGGTAATGGCCGTTATCCAATAAGCAAAGCAGATTATTCCTTGCCGCATAATTCATATAGAACTCATGGGAGCCCACCGTATAGCTTTCCAGTCCGATACCGAACACCTTGGATTCAATGGCTACCAATACCTTGTTCTTATCATAAGGAATAGAAAGTATCTGGTCCAGGGAGTCCTTAAGTCTCGCTCTGGGAGCCGTTCTGTCTGCCGGTATGTCCTTAAAGCCATCGGGAATCCAGATATTCATGCAGCAGGGTATCCCTGATTCCTCCGCAAAATACTCCGCTATCCGTATGCAGCGTTTTCCGTGTTCAATCCAGAAGCTTCGTATTTCATTATCCTCGCTGGATAACGTGGCAGACGAAGCCTTTTCATGGGCAAAATAAGTAGGATTAAAGTCAATCCCCAAATTTCTTTCTTTTGCAAATGCAGCCCATTTCCTGAAATGTCCCGGTTCCAGCTTATCTCTCTCCACAAACTCTCCGTTTTCCGTTATGGCATAGCTGGCATGTAAATTAATTTTATGGATGCCCGGTATCAGACTGAGGGCCTCGTCCATATCCTCCATTAATTCCTCCGGTGTCCCTGCCTTACCGGGATAATTGCCCGTAGCCTGAATCCCTCCTGAAAGAGCACCGGCATGCTCAAAACCGGATACGTCATCTCCCTGCCAGCAATGCATGGAAATAGGGATCCTGCTAAGTTCTTTCATCGCCTGTTCCGTATCTACTCCAATTTTTGCATAAATTTTTTTTGCTGATTCATATCTTTCCTCTGTCGGCATAATTTAACCTCCCTTTTTTCTATTTATAAAATGCAAACCTAATTACTGCTCATACACAGGGTATTCCCGCACCGTCACCGATTTCATAACGCAGCTGCGGGCTTCATCCAGGCTCTTTAGCTCCCCGGCCGCAATCATCTGTGCCAAAATATTCCCTATGGCCGTAGCTTCCACCGGACCTGCATATACTGTCTTTTCCGTTATGCGGGCGGTCAGCTCATTCAGATAGTCCGCACTTGCCCCTCCTCCCACTACATAAATACTATGGAAGGAGGATCCGGTTGTTTCTTCCAATTCCCTTATTGTTTTTTTATAACATTTTGCCAGACTGTTATAAATGACGGCAGCTACCTCTCCGATTCCCTCCGGTATGGGCTGCATGGTATCCGCACAGGCCTTCCGCACCTCTTTTGTCATGCTGACAGGTGCTAAAAAACGCTCCGCATTGCAGTCTACCACAGATGTAACGGAGGACCGGGAGGCCATTTGGCAAATTTCCGAGAAATTATAATTTTCCCCAATTTCTTTTTTGACACATTGAATCATCCACAATCCCATGATGTTTTTTAAATAGCGGAACCGGTAATCATACCCGCCCTCATTAGTAAAATTC